>JALYUO010000185.1 GCA_030853735.1 Chloroflexota bacterium | reverse complement strand
GCCTTCGGAGTTCGCACCGGGGGGTGCAAACTCCTCAGTTGGTGCGGCCAACCACTTCTCCAGATCATTATCTGAATTACTATAGCAACGCAGGGTACGTTCTTGATCGGGAAGGGTCGGAGTGCTGCTGGCTGTGTCTGCGGCAACGCTTTTGGCGCAGCCAGCAGCGCCCCTACATTTCCCTCCCACAACAGGCGCAGCAAGCAGCGCCCCTACAGTGTCTACCTCGCCGGCAGTGGCGGCACGCAGCGCCCCCTACAATTGCTGTTCCTTTCCTTAGTGCTGGGAGGGGATGCAACGAGGGAGCCGCCGGAGCAGCTCCCTCGCAGTGTGCCGGCGAATCCCGCCGGTTATTTGGTTGCCGTCGCGCCGGGAGCGGCAACGGTTGCCGTTGCGGCAGGCGGAGCCGTCAGGGTAGCAACCGTGGGAGCCGTCGCGGTAGCCGCCGCTGGGGCGGTGGTCGCTGTGGCCGCCGCCGGAGTCGTTGGCACGGAGGTGGTCGCCGCCGGAGCGGTGATCACGGTGCCGGCGGGAGCCGCCGTTGCGCCGGCGGCGGGAGTCGCGGTGGCCGTGGCCGGTGCCTCGGTCGGCACCGGGGTCGCTGTGGGCGGCACCGTCACCGTCAAGACAATGTTCGGGCCGGCGGCATCTTTTTGCTTTTTGAGCCAAGCATCAAACGCTTTGCTCTTGGCCGTATCCAGATCGGATTTGCTCAAATCGCGCTGGCCGCGTTCGACTAGGCGAAGGATATGCCAGCCGAACTGGGTTTGCACTGGATCGCCAATTTGGCCGGGCTGAGTCAGCTTGAAGGCGGCGGTGGAGAACGTCTGATCCATCGGCCCGCCGTTTTCGGTGGAGGCAAACCAGCCCAGATCGCCGCCGGTGTCAGCATTGCTGGTATCAGTCGAGTATTGCTGGGCCAGCGCCGCAAAATCCGCGCCTTTATCGAGACGGGCTTTGAGATCGCGCGCCAGGGCTTCGTTTGCGACCAAGATATGCTGGACATGGACTTCTTCGCGCTGCTTCGGCACCGTCTCACCCAGTTTGTCGGTGATGCGCTTCTTCAGCTCATCCGGCTTCGCTACCAACTGGAGATAGTCCGACTCGGACAGATTGGGGCAACCTAGCGAACAGTAGCTGCTGCCACCCGGTTTGGTGCTACCGGCGATGGCTTTGATGAAGGAGCTAAAGTCCACCACCGCCGTCTTCTCCGCGCCGGCCACCGGCAACGGCGTGCTGGTGATAGTCGCCGTCGGGCTGGCGGTCGGGCTGGCCCCCGGCGTGAAAGTTGCCCGTGGCGTGCGGGTCACGGTCGGGGTCTCGCTGGCCGGAGTGCCGGTTGCGGTTGAGGTCACCGTCGGCGCGGCCCCGGTAGGCGTGGTCGTTGGGGTGACGGTCGCCGTGTCGGGCGTGCCGGGTGGGGAGGTGGTCGTCACCGTCGGACTAAGGGTGGGGATGGCGGTCGGTTGCGGCTCAAAGTTCTTTTGCGCCGCCGCGCGCACCTCATCGTCGGTCACACTCACGCCCAACGTGCCGGCCTGTTGTTCCATCAGCAGATTGTCGGCTAGTTGGCTGAGGGTCGGCGCGTCAATGGTCGGCCAAGTCTCAATGCCTTGCAGTTCGGTTTGCAACGGCGTGATCTGGCTGGTATATTGCGTCGCCTGATCGGGGGTCGCCTGGTTCGCATAGAACTGCAAGATCCGCATCTGGTTGTAGATTTGCCAGGAGCGGAACTTGTTGTACAGGCTGCGGGTGATCGTGGTGTTGTTCACCTTGCCGACGCTGATGTTGGGGCGATAGACGTACTGCGTGAACAGCGCCGCCCCCAGGATCAGCACCAGTAACACCCCGATCCCGGCGATGGCAAAGGTCAGTTGGCGGGTCTTTAGCAGTTCTTGTTGATGACGCGACAACTGGCCCCGCGTCATCTGACGCGGAGCCTGAGCGTCCTGCTTGCCTTGTTTATTCGCCATGGGGGGCGCTCTCTAGCGCGCGTGCGGCCCGACGAAGGGCAGCAGCGCGATATGCCGGGCCCGCTTGAGCGCGACGGTCAAGGCGCGCTGATGGCGCGCGCAGGTGCCGGTCTTGCGGCGCGGCTCGATTTTGCCGCGCTCCGACAGATAGCGGCGCAGCCGGGACACATCCTTATAGTCAATGTAGGGTAGCTTCTCGGAGCAGAAGTTGCACACTTTGCGCCGGGGCACATAGCGATCCTTCGATTTGGGCCGCCGTGCGCCACCGGGTCGCGCGCCGCCGCTGCCGCCGGAGCGGAAACCGCCGCCC
>JALYUO010000184.1 GCA_030853735.1 Chloroflexota bacterium | reverse complement strand
GCCTTCGGAGTTCGCACCTGGGGGTGCCAACTCCTCAGTTGCTGGACCTGTCGCTGCTCCAGATCATTAGCTGAATTACTATATCCACACGCTATTCATACCCGATTCACACTGGGGAGCATGATCTGTGACTGTTTTGGCCCGCCAACGCAATAAAATCCTGGGGTCGGTGGCTTTTGCCGTGCTAGTGTATGCCGTCTTCCTCGGCCTCAACGACTACGGCAAGCTATCGAAAGTGCTGGCGACCTTTAGCTGGAGCCTGCTGCCGATCATTCTAGCGTTCAGCCTCTTCAACTACGCGCTGCGCTTTCTCAAGTGGCACTTCTACCTGCACGTTGTCGGCGTGCGTAGTATTCGCTGGCCCGACAGTCTGCTGATTTTCCTCAGCGGCTTCAGCATGACCATCACGCCGGGCAAGGCGGGCGAATGGCTCAAATCACTGATGGTCAAGCAGATCGCCGGTACGCCGATAGCCACTACCGCGCCGATCATCCTGGCCGAGCGCATGACCGACGGCCTAGCGATGTTGCTGCTCGCCGGGGCGGGTCTGTTGCTGTTCGATAACCCGCTGGTGCGCTGGTTTATGTTGGTGATAGTGCTGGCGGCGGTGGTCGTCACGGTGCTGGTCCAAAACCGCCGCTTCACGGGCTGGGCCGCTGGGCGCTTGCGCCGCATTTCATTCCTGAGCGGGCGCGTGGACGGCTTACGCGCTTTCTATATCAGCACCTATCAATTGCTGCGGGTGCGAAACCTGGTGCTGGCGGTCGCGCTGGGCTTCGTCTCTTGGTCGGGCGAGTGCGTCGCCCTGTTCCTGATCCTCAACGGCATGGGCATCGCCCCGTCGTGGCAATTGCTGGTGCTGTCCTCGTTTGCCATGGGCACCTCCACGCTGGTCGGCTCGGTGTTGCTGCTGCCGGGTGGCCTGGGCGCAACCGAAGGCAGCATCGAAGGCTTGCTGACGCTGTTCGGTCAGCCGCCGTCGCTGCCCAATGCCGTGATCACACCGACCATCGCCACGGCGGCCACCCTGCTGATCCGCTTCGCCACGCTCTGGTTTGGGGTCGCCATCGGCTTCGTGGCCCTCGCCATCGCTCAGGCGCGCTTCGGCCAGATCGTGGAGCCGCCGGACCTCTCCCCCAACCCCTCCCCTAAAGCGGGAGGGGAGTTAGACGGCCCCGGCCCTAAAGCGGGTGGGGCGTAAATATTCTAGCGCAGCAAAATGGTCCCATGCAGGCCGACAACGATCTCCCCCTTCCCGACGCAGGAAGGGGGCAGGGGGTTAGGTCGCCCCGCCCAATATGGTATAATAAACCACTGACACCAACGAGGTGGCAGGTAGCAGGTGTCCGTCTCCTGCCACCTGCCACCTGCCACCTGCCACCTGCCACCTGCCACCTGCCACCTGACACCTGCGTAGCCGGAGGAACCTGTGACTGCCCAGCCTAAACCCGCCCTATCCTACGAAGCAGCCTACCGGCGGCTGGAAGAGGCCGTCGCCGACCTGAGCGCGGGCGGCCTGAGCCTGGAAGAGGCGCTGGCCCGTTTTGAGCAGGGTATGGCCCTGGCGAACGTGTGCAGCACCCTGCTGGACCAAGCCGAATTGCGCGTGCAGCAGGTCGGCCAACTGGCCCCCGCCGAACTCGATGCCCTGCTGGGCGACGACGGCACGGCAAGCAGCCCCGCGCCGGCCACGGGCGCAGCAAGCAGCGCCGCTACAGCCGGCAGCGTACCCAGCACCGCCGCAACTCAGACCTCAGACCTCAGACCTCAGACCTCGCCTTTGGCCGGTCCCTTGCCCGGCGGGCGGCGTGGGTTGCCCGCCACCACTGGTCCAGCACGCAAACCGGCGGCTGACGCACCGCTCGATCCGCTGTTTGATGACTTCTAGCCTGCGGGTAGACATCCTGACCTTGTTCCCCGAAATGTGTACCGGCGTGTTGGGGAGCAGCATCCTCAAGCGCGGGATGCAGGCGGGCTACCTCGGCGTGCGGCTGCACCAGATCCGTGAGTATACCCACGACCGCCACCACACCGTAGACGACTATCCCTACGGTGGCGGCGCGGGCATGGTGATGAAAGCGCCGCCGCTGTTCGAGGCCGTGGAAGCCGTGCAAGCCCTGCCGCCCGGTCTCCCCGGCCTCTATCTCTGGCACAAAGATGCGGAACCGGAAACCCTGGTCGCCCCCACAACGGACCTAGACCCACCCACCGCCGCCGAAGATCCGCAATACGCGATAATCGATACAGCCGAAGATCCGCCACTCAACACTCAACACTCAACACTCAACACTCCGATCATCCTGATGAGTCCGGCGGGCCGCGTCTTCACTCAGGCCATCGCCGCCGAACTGGCCGCCCTGCCGCGCCTGATCCTGGTCTGCGGCCATTACGAAGGCGTAGACGAGCGCGTGCGCGCGCATCTGATCACCGAGGAGCTATCGGTTGGCGATTACGTACTGACCGGCGGCGAACTGGCCGCGCTGGTCATTGTGGACGCGGTGGCCCGCCTAATCCCCGGCGTGCTGGCCGAAGGCTCCGCCGCCGACGAATCGCACAGCGCCGGGCTGCTTGAATATCCGCAATACACCCGCCCGGCCGGCTATCGCGGTTGGGACGTGCCGCCGATCCTGATCAGCGGCCACCACGCGCGCGTGGCCGAATGGCGGCAGCGCGAATCTTTGCACCGCACCCTCGCTCAGCGGCCCGACCTGCTGGCCGGACGCGCGTTGAGCAAACAGGAACGGGCGTGGCTGGCCGAGTTTCAGGCCGCACCCGCCGGGGAGGACACCGATGGCTGATCAACCCGCCGCCGTCTGCACGACCGATGTGGTGGTGCCTGCACTCGACGGCACCAGCCTGGCCTGCCGCGTCTGGGAGCCGACCACCGGGGTGCGGCCCGGCCAGCCGGTGGCCGTGTTGCAGCATGGCGTGGCCGCCTACGGCGCGCACCATACTGTGCTGGGCACGTTCCTGGCCGGGCGCGGCATGGC
>JALYUO010000176.1 GCA_030853735.1 Chloroflexota bacterium | reverse complement strand
ATGTCGGGCGGGCTACCGGCGGTAAACGAGGCGCGCAGCTTGGTGAGGTATTCCGACAAATTGGGCACATGGTTCAAGTTAAAGCGCACCTGGGGCCGCAAGCCGACATAGGTTTGCACCATGTCGCGCAAGGGCGTGGCTTCCTGTGTTTCGCCGTACACCTGGAAGCTGAGATCGCCGCCGACAGCGAGATCCGGCAGCGGTAGTGATTTGGGCGGCGGCGGCGCGGCCGCCAACGGCACATCGGTGGCAGTGGGCGCGCCGGCGGCGACCGTGTCGGTGACCGCCGGTGGCGCGACGGTGACCGTGTCGGGCGGCGCAGCCGGCGGGCTGGTGGCTGTCATGTTGCCCATCCCGGCTTGTGTCGCCGGCGAGGCGGTGGCCGGCAGGGGCGTGGCGGCGGCGGGCAGGCTGGTCGCGGGCAATACCGCCGCCTCTGTTGCGGCCACCGTTGCGGGCGCGACTACCGTTGGGGTTGCTGCCTCGCTGCTGTCACAGGCCGCCAAACTGAGCAGCAAAAGGGCCATCGCGCCACGCTGCCACCAGGAGGGAGATTTCAACAGGATCGTTCCTTTCTATCACAGCGCCGGCGACCCCGGCAACCGCACGCACGGCGCGTAACCCCGTAGCAAGGTAAGGCCGCGCCGTCCCGTCTAACACTACCCATGAGCAGGTACTCTATTATACACGGAACCCCCTCAGCAAGCCGAGAGGGTTCTGTGTGTATTGTGCAGATAATCCGCCGGAGTTAGGCGCGGCGGCGCAGTTGTGCGCCCGCGCTCAACAAGCCGGCCGCCAACAGGGCCAAGCCGGCGGCGAGCGGCAACAGCGTGTCGTTACCGGTCGTCGGCAGGCTGCTGCCGCCACTCATCGCGCCGCCGCTTGTGCTGCCACTCATGCTGCCGCCCATCATCGTCATCGCGCTGCCGACGGCTTCTTCAAGCTGGGTCGCCGCCGCGCTGGCCTTCGCCCAATCGGCCGCAGTAATGCCGGCATTGACCTGGTTCATCAAGTCTTCCAACTTGGCTTGGGTCGCCGCTGACTTGGCCGCAATCGCGCCCTCGTTCGCAGCGAACAGGGTGTGATAGGCGGTGTAAGCCGCTGCTGCGCCCGCCGCATCCTTGTTGGTCGTTTCGCGGACCAGATCGTGCGCGGCGGTCTGGAGGTTCTTCATGGCATCCATGCTGCCGGCGGCGGCGGTCGTGCCGCCGATGGTGCCCCCGACCATCATTTCGTGGATCTCGCCACACGATGTATAGGTACCGACTTCTGCCGCCGACTTGTGGATGTTGATGGCGTAGCCCTGGTTGGCGAGGTTCTCAATATCAGCGTTGACCTCGGTCTCCGACGCGCCGTTCACCACGTTAGTCAGCGGATAGGCCGGTTTGGGGTCGAGGTTGGCGCAGGTGCCCTTATGGATATGGGCCGGTTGCGCGACCGTCGTCCCGTTCTTCAGTTGGATTTCCACGCGCACCATCGTGTCGCTCAGTTTGGTGATCGTGGCAGTGCCGTCCTGGTCGGAGCCGTTCTGGGCTTTCAGTTCGATGGTCAGCTTCTCATCGGCGGCCCGTGCCCCACCCAACGGAAAAACGGCCGCCATCAATACGACCGCAAAGATCAGAGATATAACCCGTTTCATGCTTGCTTCCTCCCTGTGGTTGAGACGAACATTTCTCTTAGGATCGCCCATAGCGGCGAACTGAGAACAGTATACCACAGATAAGCATCTATTGCCAATCGCAAAAGCCCATAACTTCTAGGGGTTTGCTCGTTTCACCCGTGCATTTACAATGTAATCGTGTCAGATCATAGATTTGGTACTGACAAAACGTAGTACAAAAACACCATAATATCTATTTTATCTGTCTACTGACAAAAGTATGGGTAAATTGGCAAAAGACGATTAGATCCACACAAGATGCAAAGGAGTACGAAGAACGACGAATTGATCCGCACAGGACGCGCAGAACCGCGAAGAATGTGAAGAGAAGGCTTCTTTGCGGTTTAGGAGGCTAATCTTGTCAGGGAGGCGTGCCTTGAAGACGTTCCCTGTCCCCGCGCTGCCGTATTGTCGTTGCGCCCAGTTGCCCGACCGTGGCTACGCCCACAGACCGATCCCGCAATTGCCCCAGAGCCATGGCTCGGGTTAGGTCCGCAGGGTGATTGCATCTAAATTAGGCATGAGGTCGCAGCTTGGTCAGTGATCGGATCTCTGCTCCATGCCTGGGGCGTGGTCCCCGATCCAAGAATCTGCCTCGTCGTGCCTGATTTAGATGCAATCACCCTAGTTAGGTCCGTCCCCATCGTGCAACGCCCGGCAGTTTCTGGTATAATGGCCTTGCGCGCGCGTAGCTCAGTGGATAGAGCATTTGTCTTCGGAACAAAGGGTCGGGGGTTCGAGCCCCTCCGCGCGCACCACAGGAGCCTTGCCCCGCCATGTCAGTGTCTCGCCGCCCACTATCACTCGGCCTATTCGTGGCGGGACTCAGCTTCGCCATCAATCTCCTTTGGGTATTTAGCATCCCGCCTCTCCAAGCGCCGGACGAACCCGCCCATCTGCAAACGATTATGGCTGTGCGGAGCGGCGACCTCCTGCCGGTGATCCATTGGCAAAACGGGCAGCCCACCGCCCCACCTTACACTAGTGCGGTGCAGCAATACGCCCGCGCGCAAGGGATTCCGACTCCGTTTCAGCTATTGCCTTACGAGTTCTCGCAGCCCCCGCTCTATTACTGGGTGGCCGGCGCGGTGGCCCGGCTAGTACCCCCGATCCCGCCGGCCTCCTCACCATTGGGCGCATCATCGCGGCCCTGTTCGGCGCGGGCGCAGTGTATTTCTGTTGGGCGGCCACGCGGCAACTCGCCCCGGCGCACCCCCAATGGGCGGTGGTCGCCGCCGCTGGGGTGGCCTTGCTGCCCCAGTTCGGCTTCAACAGCGCCACCGCGGGTAACGACAGCGCCGTCCTCTGCTGGGGCATGGCCGCGTTTTACACCTGGTTTCGCGCCCTGCGCGATCCGCGCTTTGATCGCTGGGGCTGGCGCATGGGTGGCCTCTGTGGGTTGGCGATCCTCAGTAAGCTGAGTGGCCTAGTGCTGCTGCCCGGCTTGGCGCTAGTGATCGCCTTGCGCGCCGGCGGGCAAACCCGGCCAACGGGTAGCAATGACGGAGCTGGGCGCGCGGCGCTGCGACTCGCCACCGGGGCAGGCTTGGCGCTACTGCTCCTCTGCGGCCCGTGGATCCTACGCAATCTTTGGCTGTATGGCGAACCCACGGGGACGGCGGCGATCTTCCACTTCTATCAAGGCAAGTTCGGCGCGTTGCACTTGGCCGATGCCACCAGCCGCGCAGTGTTTGTGCTGACCACCCGGTTCAGTTTCGTGGGGGTGTTTGGCTGGATGAATGTGCCTCTGCCGCCAGCCGCGTATACCCAAGCCGATTATGTGGCGGTCGTCCTGCTCGGATTAAGCACTGTAGCGGTCTTGCGGCGGGTACCATTGGCCGCCAGGCTACGCCAAGCTGCCGTGATTATGGCGCTAGTCACGATCACCCTGCTGGTGACCTATATCCAGTTTAATGTCACAGTCGGCTCACAAGCACAGGGGCGCTATCTGTTTCTCGCCTTGCTGCCGTTCGCGTTGCTGGCGACGGCGGGGCTGTATACCCTCTCGCCACGCGGCCGGTGGCGCACCCTGGCGCTGAGTGCGTTGCTGATCTGGCTGGCCGTGCTAGACACGACGAGCTTGGCGCTGGTACATTACACCTATGACGGCGGCGACGATCCCCAGTTGCCGCCGCCGCGCACAACCGTTAGTCGTGGCGCAGTGCTGACGACGTTGGTGCAGCGTTTCGCGGTGCCCCCGTATCAACCCGGCGGAGCAGCAACCTTCAGCGATGTACCCCCCGACGACCCGCGCTTTGCCGTTGCCGAGACAGCCCACCACGCCGGCATCATCAGTGGCTACGCCTGTGGTGGCTTGAACGAGCCGTGTAACACGACCCAGCAGCCCGCGCTGCGCCCAGACAACGCCGTAAACCGTCAGCAATTTGCCCAGTTGCTGGTGGCCGCCGCCGGTTGGCCCGTGCAGTCGCCGGTGCTGCCGACCTTTGCCGATGTGCCGGTTAAATCCACGTTTTATCCAGCGATTGAGACCGCCGTCTACCACGGGGCGCTGCATGGCTACCCCTGCGGCCTGCCCGGCGAACCCTGCGATGATCAGCACCGCCCCTACTTCCGCCCCCGCTTCAATCTCCGCCAGGACGACTCCATGGCTGCCCTTGCTGCGCCGTAGGGCAACGTAGTATAAAGGTGCGCGAGGATCCATCCGCCATCAGGAGCTACCCCCATGCCGCATCCGCTGACCCGCATCACCCCCACCCTATGGGTGGCCCAAAGCCGGCTCTACGCCATGAATAGCGGTCTATGGGTCAGTGCGGGAGCAGCCTGTCTGATCGATCCCGGTATCCATGTGGACGAACTGGATCGCTTGGTCCAGGCTATAGCCACGCAGGGCGTGCAAGTCACGGCGTTGGTGCTGACTCACAGCCACTGGGATCACATCTTGGGGCCGGAACGGTTCCCCGGCGTGCCGGTGGTGGCGCAAGCGGGCTATCGCGCCGCCTTGCGCGAAGCCGCACCGCGCACCCGCCGCGTGATCGCCGATATGGAAGCCGCGCAGGGGCGGACCCGCGCCAAGCCGTTCGCCATGCCGCAACCCGACCAGACCTTCATGCAGACTACGACCCTGCCGGTCGGTGATCTGCGCTTGCGCCTGACCCACGCGCCGGGCCACGCCGCCGACCAACTGACCGTCTACGACCCGGCGAGCGGCACGCTCTGGGCGGCGGATATGCTCAGTGATCAAGAAATCCCCTTCGTCAGTCACAGCCTGCCCGCCTACCGGGCCACGCTGGCAACCCTGGCCGGCTGGGACATCCAAACGCTGGTGCCCGGCCACGGCGCGCCGACCGGCGACCCCGCCACCATCGCCGCCCGCCTCGGCGAAGATCGGGCCTACTTGGACGAGTTGGCCGGGCGCATCAGCATGGTCGTAACACAAGGCGGGTCGTTAGCCGCAGCCGTCGCCGCCTGCGCCGAAATCCATCTCCGCCACCCCGCCGCCAATGCCGAACCGCACCGCTTCAACATCGAGAGCGCCTACGCCGAACTAGGCGGAGCCGCCGACCCCGCCCAGGTGGGCTGGAGCCAGGAAGCCTAATCTGCCACGGTACGGACGACAACACGGAGGCACGGAAACACGGAGATTTTAATGGGTGGACCTACCGGTGGCGGCTGTAGTAGCGCACGGCGGGCGCGGGGCCAGCAGTGACAACATGATTCAACTGCGGCGGGGACCATCGGACTGTAGGAGGGTGGCTCCGCCCCGCGATGGTTGCCCGACC
>JALYUO010000166.1 GCA_030853735.1 Chloroflexota bacterium | reverse complement strand
ATGCCGGGGTGCGCCTGCCGCCGGGCTGGCTAGCGGCCCTGGTCGCGCCGTTTGCCGCCCCCGCCGGCGCGACAGTGGACGTGGCGAGCGGCTTTTTCGCGCCCGATCCACAGACGGTGTTCGAGCGGGCCATGGGGGCGACGGTGTTGCCGGTGCTGGGCGACATCCAGCCGGCGACGTTCCTGCCGTCCAGCCGCTCAGTCGCGTTCCGCAAAGCGGCCTGGGCTGCCGTCGGCGGCTACCCCGAATGGCTGGACTACAGCGAGGATTTGGTCTTTGACCTGGCCTTGCGCGCGCAGGGTTGCCGCTTTGTCTTTGTGCCCGCCGCCGTGGTCTTGTTCCGACCGCGCGACAACCTGGCCGCCTTCTACCGCCAATACTACCGCTACGCCCGTGGCGACGGCAAAGCCGACCTCTGGCGCAAGCGCCACGCCGTCCGCTATGCCACCTACGTGCTGGGGCCGATGATCGCGCTGGCGGCACGTCGCCGGCCCTGGCTGGGGCTGATCTTGGCCGGCGCAGCGGCGACCTACTGCGCCACGCCCTATCGCCGCCTGCGCCCGTGGTTGGCCGATCTGTCGCCGGCGGCCCGCGTGCAAGCAGTGGCCTGGGTGCCGCTTATCCGGCTAGTCGGCGATGTGGCGAAGATGGCCGGCTACCCGGTGGGGGTCGGCCGGCGCTTACGCCGTGGTCGCTTCGCGCACCCGTTGCACCGCCGCTTCGCCTGACGCGCCTAGATAGACCGCACCCATCTGCGCGGCCAAGTGGGGATGGCGGGTGAACACCGCCCCGCCGTAGGCCAGTAACGGGCGGTGTTGCCAGTCCGCAGTCAGCGCGTCCAGTTGGGCCGGCAAGGGGCGCAGGTTGCCGGCCGTATCCGGCCGCGTGGCCGACACGCAGACCGCCGCCGGGCGCAGCGTGCTGATAACCCCGATCAGGCTGTCGAGCGGCACATTCTGGCCCAGGTAGATCACCCGGTAGCCGGCGCGCCGCAGGTAGAGCGCCAGGATTAGCGCGCCAATTTCGTGCAATTCTTCGGGCGCACAGCCGACCAGCACCAGCAACCCGGCGGCATTAAACGGGCTGCTATGCAGCAGGTTGGCTAACCGCCCGCGCATAAAGGCGCTGGCAAAGTGCTCTTGCGCGATGGTCCAACTGCCGGCCATCCAACGTTCGCCCACCTCGTGCAGCAAGGGCGCAACCAGGTGGTCAATCACCTGCTCCACCGTGTACAGGTTGAGCGCCTCGCTGATCAAGGCGGCGGCGGCAGCTTCTTGCATTTGGCCCAATTGGTGGAGCAGTTCGTCCAGCAGGGTCGGCAACGAGCGCACGCCGTCAGGCGCTGGGGCAGCGGCGACGGAGGCACCAGTAGCGCCGCCGGCGGCGACATTCGACCCCGCCGCGCCGGGAGCCGCCATGCCGGGGGCCAAAGTAGCGTGTACCACCGCCGGGCCTTGCGTGCGGAGCAATTCACAGGCCCGGCTAATCGCCAGCCCCTCATCCACCCGCGCCTTCAGCCAGCGGATCGTGTCTACATCGCGCGCCGAATACATCCGATAGCCACCGCTACTGCGCTGCGGCGACAGAATGGTGTAGCGGCTTTCCCAGCGGCGCAGCGTGTCGGCGGCCACTCCCGTCAGCCGGACCACCGCTTTAATGTTGTAAATCGGCGCGTCGCGGGCATCCGCCAAAAGGCACCTCAGCTAAATCAGGCAATCAACGTGCGGCAGACGGCACGGCAAGGGCTGTCACTCCCGTGGACTTGAAAAATGGCGAGAGGCGGACGGTTGCCCATGTCTCTCGCATCATACCATGCGGTTCAGGGTTTGTCAACACTTTTACGAAGCTGGGGAAGGCAAGGCCCGTGCAATTTGTTCGAGTAAGTGGGTCACATCGAACGGCTTGGCGAGCGCCGCAGCCGCGCCTAGCTCCTGGGCCATCTCGCGCAAGCGGGGGTGGGCTGAGATGAGGATGACCGGCAAGGCGGCCCAGCGACTATCGCGGCGCAGGCGAGTCAAGAACTCGCCCCCGCTCACGCCCGGCATCATCAAATCTACCAGGAAGAGGCCCGGCGGATCACTGCTCGCCAAATCCATCGCCTCATACGCATCGCCGGCACTCCGCACCGGGTAGCCTTCCTCGGCCAGCAGAATGGTCAGTAGCTCACGCACGGCGGCATCGTCATCTACCACAAGCACAGACGGTTTCATGGCGGTAGTGTACCACATTTCGCAGCCTCCTGTATAGGGGTCCGCCGACCGCACCAGGGCCATTGCCGCTAGATGAGGGCAACGGGGCTGGGGGGGCGACGGGGCGACTGGAACTCGCCGCTACCGCTACGAAGCCC
>JALYUO010000130.1 GCA_030853735.1 Chloroflexota bacterium | reverse complement strand
TCGGGTGGCTCCCCGCTTGATAACCACTACAACTCGTAGATTCAGGCTCCAAATCCCGGTGATAGGCAAAAGCAGCTAATATAAGTGATATTTTAAACAAGCCGTAATCAATCGAACTAGCACATCGCCCTATTACGTAATGCGTAAGTAACTACTCAGCCTACGCAATAGAAAGAAGAGAACCTGTCATTCTGAACGCAGTGAAGAATCGGCTGACCCATGATCATCTCTGATTGCGGCTACTCGCTCCACCAGAGTACACCTGCGGTGGGAGAGACATCCACCCCAACAGATTCTTCGCTGCGCTCAGAATGACAAGGTTCCCTCTTAGGACTTTCGCTTGGAGTGCCTGAGTCAGGCACAAAGCAAGCAGTTGTTGGGCAGCACGAGCGAAAGTCCTACTCTTTTAACCATAGTCTGAGTAGTTACATACGTAATACGTAACAACTGCCGACCGCCGACTGCCGACCGCCGACCGGCCCGCAACGGCACGCTGTTGGCCCTTGTGCCGGGGGACCCCGATGCGGTACAATATTATGTTTGCCTGCGCTTTGGGCGAGAAGGCGCAGGGTCAGACACGACAGGCTAGGACGTAGGGGATGCCGCCCCGCGTCACGCAGGAGGCGGGTTCGGTGCAAGTGCAGTCTATTCTGGTTATCCCGTTTGCCGACGGCATCGGGGATTTCATCAATATGCAGCCACTGCTGGCCGTGATTCGGGTGCAATATCCCGGCGCGCAGGTTAGCGTGGCCGTGTCGGAACACGGTAACTTGCTGGGCAACGATCAGGCCATCCAGCCGCTTAAACCGTCCTGGTTTAATCACAGCCCCGGTCGGGCGACGATCAATCTGCGCCCGCTGTTGCCACAAACCGCGCTGGCCTGGGCCGCCGGACCATTGTTTGAGCGCGAACTGGGGCCGTTCGACTTAGTGATCAACTGCTTCTATGCCTGGGAGCGGGCGATGGACTTCCGTCACACTTGGACCCCCCACCTGCCGGTCGCCGGCGATGCGCCCCTGCCGGTCCACTCGCTTGACTGCCTGGCCGACGAGTTGGAGCGCGAGCTGCGCCTGACCATTTCGCCGGACGCGCGCAAACCGCACCTTGTCTTGCGTCCGGCTGCTGAGTCCTGGGCCGCCGATTGGATCGCCGCGCAAGGGCTGGACCCGACCCGCCCGCTGGTCGCGCTGGTCCCCGGCACCAACATGATCATCAAACGCTGGCCCTTACGCCATTGGTTGGAACTCGACAGCCGCCTGCACAGCGCCCGCCCCGATGTGCAGACGCTCCTGCTTTGTGACCGCCCGCTAGAGCGCAGTGCGGTGGCGGCCGAGTTCCAGGCGGCGGGGTCGGCAGCAATCCCGGTTCACGCCAGTCTGGATCAGGTAGCTGCGTTGCTGGCCCAGTGTAGCCTCACTGTAGCCGTGGACACCGGCCTGCTGCACATGGCCGGCGCGCTAGACCGTCCGTGGGTCGGCCTGTTCGGCCCCACCAACCCCGATGTGACCGGCCCCTATGATCCCACCTGGGGCGAAGCCCTGGTCGCGCCTTTCCGTAAGCCCGTCGCCTGTGCCAGTTGCTGGAAGCAAGCCTTTAAGTATGAAGACGACCACTGCCGCACCCTCCCCACCGGCTCGTGCATGGACAAACTGGCCGTGGGGCCCGTGCTGCACGCCGCCCTACATCAATTGCGCGCCCCCGGCCTGCGGAATGCGGAACGCGGCCTCCGGCCTGCGGAATACGGCTTGCCCCCGCTAGGCAACCCGGTACCGGCGTTCCGCTAGGTCGGCGTGTAGGAGTCCCCCGACCGTGCGGGGCACGACGCGGCGGACAGGGAATGTAGGGGCGCTGCTTGCCGCGCCCGTGGCGGGGAACACAATGACCAAAGCGCGTAGAGAACAAATTGAACGTGTTGGCGTGCTTGTAGCACTCCTGATTTGCGTAACCGATATTGCCTCGTATTTTGTACTCGGTCATCTTATTGATTGGTTGCTGTGGCTACTAGTTGTTCCAGTAGCGGTGTTTATGCTTTTCATGGGCTTGAAAGGCACAATATATATGTTGACTTCCGTGGGTATTACTATGCCGCTCTGGGGTCTGGTAGGCTGGCTGATGTACGGCGGCCCCAATTAGATGATGTCTGCGGCTATGGGAGCCGTTGCGCTGACGTTGGCCCTGCTGCTACAGCTACTCTTGATCCAGCAACGCCGCCGCGCAAAGCAGTAGACGCACAACCCAGTCTACACTTGCCTTTTTCCGCTTTCCACGGACTACTCGCTATTTCCCCGCCTCCTCCAACACCCGCAACGTCTCCGCCGCACAACGCGCCCAGGTGAAGGCGGCGGCGCGCGCCGGGCCACGCCCGGCCAAGTCGGCGCGCATCGCGGGCAGGGTCAGCACGCGCAACAGGGCGGCGGTCCAGGCGGCGGGGTCATGCGGGTCGAGCAGCAGGGCGGCCTCGCCGGTCACTTCGGGCAGCGACGACGTGTTGGCTGCCAGCAACGGCGCACCACAGGCCAGTGCCTCCAGCGCGGGCAGGCCAAAGCCCTCATACAGCGACGGCAACGTGACCGCCGCCGCACCGCTAATCAAGGCCGGCAAGTCGTCATCGGCCACATAGCCCAGGAAGCGCACCGCCTCGCCCAGCCCCAGCCGCGCCACTTGCGCGAATAGCGTGTCATACAACCAACCCTTTTTGCCGCCCAGCGCCAGGATCGGCGGTGGCCCGGCGCTCGGCTCCCAACGCGCGCGCAGCCCAGCAAACGCCTCGATTAACAGGCCCAGGTTTTTGCGCGGCTGTAAAGTGCCCACGAACAACAGGTAGGGCGCGGGGCCGTCTAGCCCATAGCGCGCCGCCACCTCGGCCAACTGGGCCGGGTCGCTCACGCGCTGGAAGGCTGGGTCTACGCCGTGCAACACCACGCGGATTTTGCGTCCCGGCACCCGGTAGCGCGTCTGCAAATCGCGCGCCGTGGCCGCCGATACGGCGATAATGCGCCGCGCCGCCCGCACGCTCCAGCGGGTGGACAGGTGCAAATACCAGCGCGCAAAGCGGGTATGTGCTTCGGGGTAGTACAGATAGCCCAGATCGTGGATCGTGACCACCGTGCGGCGTGGGTGGAGCGGCGGCACCACATGGGCCGGCACAAACAACACCTGGGGTCGCCGGCGCACCATTTCGGTACTCAGCCGCAGATGCGTCCACAGGCGCGGGAAAGGGATCGACCGCAGGTGGAACTCCGCCGGAAACGGGAAGCCGAACAACGCTTGCGGGTCATGCTCTTTCGAGTTGACATAACACGAAAACTCGTGCTGCCGGGCGGCTTCGCTCAGGGTCAGTTCGCGCAGCAGGTTCGCGCTGTAGTGTTCCGTGCCGGTGCGCGCCCCGCGTACCGCCCGGCTGGCATCGATTCCGATCTGCAAAGGGGCCAACTCCTCGCTGATAGGTAAATGATATGATTAAGATATGATTATGCTACGCAAACGCGCTGCATACCGTGTTGATTATACACTGGGCAGGGGTAGCGTGAAAAGCGAAACTCCGCGTCGCCCAGGATTGCTGCGGTTTCAGCTTCATGCGTCGGACTGTGGGAGCGGCCTCCTGGCCGCGATAGGCTAATTTTACCGCGTAGTTCGAGATAGCGAACAAGTAGATCGGGGCATGACCGGCTCCATCGCGGCCAGGAGGCCGCTCCCACAGTCTGAGGCATTCCGCTCACCCAGTCCGTAGCCGGGAGAACGCATTAGTCTTGCCGCGCCGCATAAGGATAGCAACCGTTGTATAATGCAGTGAACGAAGACATTCGCTTGTCACCGTAGTACAGGAGCAATGCACAATGAACGCCAAATTTCGCAAACCGTCACATTGGCTACTAGCTTTTGGCTTGCTGTGCATGATCCTGATAGCCGGTGGTGCTTATGCCCAAATCAAGCCAGGGCTTACTACTGAACCTATCCAAACAAATGATCTGCCGCCTACCAAGTTGGCCCTGCTACAAATGATCGATGCCACGCAAGTAGCAGCGATGACTGCGATACCAACGGCCCCGCGCGATCTTAATTATCGCCCACGTCCTACCCCACTTCCTCGACGAACGGCTACGACACAGATACTAGAAGGCTACCAACCGCCGATGCCTTCTAGCGTATTTACCGCAGGTAATCAATGGGCTGGTAACATCGGCGGTTGCGATGTTGGAGTTTATGCTGGACTATTACATTACACAGACCCGCCGCAGGGTGCTCTGATTGTTGAAACGGACTCGTGTCCGCAATTTACTGTACTCCGTCACGGGGAAAATTATCCACCCACTGTCGCGGGTCTGCTGCGGATCGAGTCATTTCAAGGTACGGTTCTGACGGTGGTAGATACCCAAAACAAACAGCGCTTTCTGTTTGATGTGGCGACCCAAACATGGGGCAAAGCTCCGTAAGCCGGCTGAGGGTGTGTAGGGGTGTTTGACAGGCAGCAGCGGGCGGGCGTATAATAAACAGCCTATGAACCTACCCAGCTTGCTGCCTCTGCTGCCCGCTCATCCCGCCTATGCGCGGCTGGGGGGCGCGGCGGCACTGGATCCGGCGGAGCCGGCGCGCCACGGTGGTGGTCGGGATCACACCCACCGAAGCCGCCGACCCTCGTTCCTCCTGAGCGTGCTGGTACTCAGCCTGCTGTTGCTGACCACTGGCTGTATCGAGGGGTTGGGTCCCGACCCCCGCCCGCCCGGCACCTTGCAACCGCTGAACCCGACGGCGACTGCCGGCCCGCCCATTCCCACGCCCGATCCCGCCCGCGTCACCTGGAGTCCTGTCGTCGGTGGGCTACGGCTCGGCACCGCGGTGGATGGCACGCTGGTCAGTTTGGGCCTGCAAAACGTTGGGGCGGTCCCATTGCCCGTCTTGAGCCATACCACCGAAACGCTGGTCGAATTGAATTGGACGACCCTATTCCTGAAGGATGAGCATGGCACCATCCGGCAACTGCTGCTAGGTTACGACCGTGACCCGCCCAACGCTGTGCGCGCCACCCTAGCACCAGGAGCCGGCCTGTGGCAGCAGGCGGATATGGCCGTCTGGGCGCGCCGGATTCTCAATGATGCTCACACCCTACGTGCGGGCACATATCAATTAACTGCCGTCTATGAGGTGCGCCCCGGTGCCAATCGGTGGAGCGGGCGGCTAGCGGTCGGGCCAATTCCGCTAACTGCGCCCACGCCTGATCCCAGTCTTGACTCCCTGCGGCTCCTGCCCCAAGCAGCACTTCCTATTTTTAGGCAAGATACGTCTGGGGACTGATTGACGCACTACGGGGCGGGACGTATAATAAACAGCCTATGAACTTATCCGGCCTGCTGCCTCTGCTGCACGCTCACCCCGCCTATGCGCGGCTGGCGGGCGCGGCGGCGCGTGCCCTGGCCGAGGGGCGGGCGGGCGTGGCGGCGGTGGACCCCAGCGATACCGTCAAGCCTTACCTGATCGCGGCGCTGGCCGCTGATCCAGCTGCCGGCCCGGCCACCGGGCGCATCCTGGTGATCACCGGGCGACCGGAACGGGCCCGCGCCCTCACTGCCGCGCTCGAACTGTACGCCGCCGGTCCAGTCTTGCGCTTCCCCGCCCCTGATCTGCTGCCGTATGAGCGCATCGCCGCCGACTCCACGATTGTGGCTGGGCGGCTGGCCGTGTTGGCCGCGTTGAGCAACGATGCGCCCCCCGCCCCCGCCACGCTCGGTCCGGCTCTGGCCCACCGCCCGATCATCGTCAGTTCGGCGATGGCCTTGATGACCCCCACCATGGGTCCGACCGACTTTGCCTGGGCCGGACGGCGGCTACAGCCGGCGCAGGAAGTGGCGATGGACGATCTGCTGGCCCATTGGGTAGACCTCGGTTATGAACCGGCGGCCCAGGTGGAGAGCGTGAGCCAGTTCAGCCGGCGCGGCGGCATCGTAGACCTCTGGCCGGCCACCGCGACGGCCCCGGTGCGCCTGGAGTTTTGGGGCGACCAGATCGAGTCGCTGCGCCAATTCGACCCACAAACGCAACGCTCCACCCTGCCGCTGGATTGGGTGCTGGTGCCGCCCTCGTCCGAACTGCCGCTCTGGCGGCGCGACGCGGCGCTGGCCGATCTGCACCGCCTGTCGCTCAAAGCGGTGCGGCTGGAAGTGCGCGAAGAGTGGGAGCGTATCCTGAGCGGCATGGAGATGGGCGAGTTCGGCGAGGGCCGCGAACTGTTCGCGCCTTATTTCAACCCCGGCGCGCTGCCGTCGCTGCTCGACTATCTGCGGCCCGGCGACGCGATCATCATAGACGCGCCCCAGGCCGTGGCCCTGGCGGCGGGCGAACTAGAACGCAGCGCCGAAGAATTGCACGCCGAGTTTGAGCAGCAGGGCGAATTGCCCGCCGGGTTGCGCCGCCCCTATCTGCCGTGGGCCGATCTGCACCCCGCCCTCACCGCCCGCCCGCGTTTGACCCTGGGCACTGACCTGGCCGACGGCGACCGCGAGCCGTTGCCGCTGCCGGAGTTCCGCCCGGCCAAACTTTATGCGGGCAACCTGGACACCCTGATCGGCGACGTGCGCGCTGGTCTGGAAAGCGGCGAGCGCATTGTCCTGGTCAGTCAGCAGGTGCAACGTTTGCGTGAATTGCTGGAAGAGGCCGAACTCTACCCCACGCAGCGCAAAGTGCCGCCCAGCCTGACCGCGCGTGCGTCTAGTCGCCCGGCAGCCGGCAAAAGCGACGAGAAAGCCGCCACCGCGCATCTCGTCGGCCTGATTGAACCGATCCTGGACCCGCCCGCGCCGGGGTCGCTGCACCTGTTGCAAGCGGGCCTCGATAGCGGCTGGGTCGGCGACGTGGTTGCCGGCACCACGCTGCTGACCGACCTGGAAATCTTTGGCCGCAGCCAGCCGCAGCGCCGCGCCTCGAACAAGCCCAGCCGCACCGCCGGCGCCGAAGCGTTTTTGCGCGAGGTGCAGCCGGGCAGCTATGTGGTCCACATCGAACACGGTATCGCCAAATACGCCGGACTGGTCAAGATGGGCGCGGGCGATGTGCAGCGCGAATATATGCAACTGGACTACGCCGACGGCGACCGGCTCTATGTGCCGATTGAGCAGACGGATCGCGTGTCGGCCTATGTCGGCACCGGCGCGGGCACCCCCGCCTTGCACAAGCTGGGCAGCGCCGATTGGGGCCGCGCCAAACGTAAAGTGGAGGCTTCGACGGTCGAATTGGCCCGCGAACTGCTGGCGCTCTACGCGGGCCGCGAAGCCGCCCCCGGCCACTCCTATGGCCCCGACACCGAGTGGCAGGAAGAACTCGAAAACGCCTTCCCCTACATCGAGACCGAAGACCAGATGCGCGCCATCGAAGAGGTCAAAACCGACATGGAGAGCGACCGCCCGATGGACCGCCTGGTCTGCGGCGACGTGGGTTTCGGCAAGACCGAGGTGGCCCTGCGCGCGGCGTTCAAGGCGGTGCAAGATGGGCGGCAGGTGGCCGTGCTGGTGCCGACGACGATCCTGGCCCAGCAACATTACAACACCTTTTCCGGGCGTATGGCAGCCTTCCCAGTGCGGGTGGAGATGCTGTCGCGCTTCCGCACGCGCAAAGAGCAGGACGGCGTGGTGGCCGGGCTGACCGAGGGCGGCGTGGATATTGTGATCGGCACGCACCGCTTGCTGCAAAAGGATGTGCAGTTCAAGAATCTGGGCCTGGTGATCGTGGACGAAGAACAACGCTTCGGCGTGCGCCACAAGGAGCGCCTCAAACAGTTGCGCCGCGAGGTGGACGTGCTGACCATGACCGCCACGCCGATCCCGCGCACGCTGCACATGGCGATGGTCGGCGTGCGCGACATGAGCGTGATCGAGACCCCGCCCGACGAGCGCCTGCCGATCAAGACCTATGTCACGGCTTACCGCGACTCGCTGGTGCGCGAGGTGATCCAGCGCGAACTAGAGCGCGGCGGGCAGGTCTATTTTGTCCATAACCGGGTGCAAAGCATTGGCATCATCGCCCGCGACCTGCAAAAGCTGCTGCCCGCTGCGCGCTTCACCGTCGGCCACGGCCAGATGGACGAGGGCAAGCTGGAAGAGGTGATGACCGCCTTTGTGCGCGGCGAGCATGACGTGCTGATCTGCACCACGATCATCGAGTCGGGGCTGGACATCCCCAACGTCAACACGCTGATCGTGGACCACGCCGACACCTATGGGCTGGCCCAGCTTTACCAGCTACGCGGGCGGGTGGGGCGCTCGGATAAGCGCGGCTATGCCTACTTCCTCTATCATCAGGGCCACAAAGTCACCGACATCGCGCAAGAGCGCTTGCAGACCATTGAGCAGGCCACCGAACTGGGCGCGGGCTTCCGTATCGCGCTCAAAGACATGGAGATTCGCGGCGTGGGCAACCTGCTTGGCCCGGAGCAGCACGGCAACGTCGGCCTGGTCGGCTTCGACCTCTACACGCGCCTCTTATCGGGCGCGGTCGAGGAGGCCAAAGGCCAGCCGCGCACCCCCGACCCGCCACCCATCACGCTTGATCTGCCGATCACCGCCTACCTGCCCGAAGATTACGTGACCGATGCCAATGAGCGATTGCGCCTCTACCAGCGCCTGGCCCGCCTGACGCGCGAAAGCGGCGTGCGCGACCTCCGCAAAGAGCTAGAAGACCGCTTCGGTCCCCTGCCCGACCCCGCGCAAAACCTGCTGCTGATCGTGCGCTTCAAGAGCCTCGCTCTGCGCGCCGGCGTAGACGCAATCAACACACTGGAAGACGAATTCGTGATCGTCCTCAACGCCGAGGCCGCCCGCCAACGCCTCGGCCCGCAGTTTCACTACACCATGGGCAAGCGCTTCAACGAAGGCATCCGCATCAGCCAACGCCAAGTGCGCCTCAAACGCTCGCCCCTCGGCCCCGCCTGGGCTGCCGCCCTCGAAGAGGTGCTGGAGGAGTTGGGCGAGTTAGGTATATAGATTACTCTGTAAAATCCTAAACACAGCCTTAACTGATGGGAATAATACGTACTCTCACTTGACTGCTTCATCTGTACCGTGCTATACTATCTACAACGTAAGCCGTACCTCAAACAAATCGCCTTCCCGGTACCTCGAAGGGAGTGGGCGGCTTTGTTCGTTTCGTGGGGCTATCCTCCTCTGCATTGGTGACGGAAATGGTGGTGTGTTCTATACACTGGAGATCCAATGCGCGAGTGTTCAGTTATTGATTTATTTTGTGGCGCGGGTGGGATGACTCACGGCTTTGTCCAAGAAGGCTTCAATGTTATTGCCGGCTTGGATAGTGACTCTTCGTGTAAATACGCTTATGAACACAATAATCAGGCTACGTTTATCAATGAAAAAGTTGAGGAAATTGATCCTACCAGACTTCTGGCGCTATATCCTCCAAACCACATAAAAATCTTGGTAGGTTGTGCGCCTTGCCAGCCATTTTCCACCTATACGAATGGTTTACCCAAAGGGGAGAAATGGAAACTGCTAGCAGCCTTTGCTGACATAGTGGATGCTATAGAACCAGATGTTATCTCCATGGAGAATGTGCTGAATATTCTAACCTTCAATGATGGTGCAGTTTATCAGAGTTTTGTTAGACGTTTAGAACGCAAGTATCATATCTTGCCCTATAATGTTTATTGTCCCGATTACGGCATCCCACAAAAACGCCGTCGGTTGGTGGTACTGGCATCAAAGTTCGGCGAGGTTGAATTAGTACCTAAGACCCACAATCCCCAGAACTACCGCACTGTACGTGATGTAATTAGCAGCCTTGATCCTATTGAAGATGGAGGCTGTAATGAAAAAGATCCGTTACATCGTGCTGCTCGCCTAACGGATATTAATAAGCGTAGAATTAAACAATCAAAGCCTGGTGGCACTTGGCGTGATTGGGAAGCTGAACTAGTCGCCGCCTGTCATAAAAAGGCATCTGGTGCCTCATACGCAAGCGTTTACGGCAGAATGCAATGGGATGAGCCTTCTCCGACCATGACCACTGAATGTCAGGGCTTTGGCAATGGTCGCTTCGGCCACCCTGAGCAAGACCGCGCTATATCGCTGCGTGAAGCAGCGATACTGCAAACCTTTCCTTTGGACTACCAGTTTTCGGAACCGGGTACTCAGTACAGCCTCAGAAACATTGCCCGTCATATCGGAAATGCGGTGCCAGTTGAATTGGGGCGAGTTGTCGCTCGGAGCATTGCGAAGCACTTGGAGGCATTAGCGTGAACGAAGCAGACAAAAAACACACGTACAGCATGACTATTAGCCTAAATGTGCTTAATCACTTGGGCATTGGTCTGTACAGCAATGTGCCGGCTGTTCTCTCTGAAATCGTGGCGAACGCTTGGGATGCAGATGCCGAAGAGGTCAAAGTGAATATTGATTTAGAAGACAATGAGATTGTTATCTACGATACTGGCTCTGGCATGACTCAGGACGACATCAACAAAAAATACCTGACTGTTGGCTATAGCAAGCGGGTTAAGGAACCGGGAGTGACGAAAAGGCTTGGGCGTTCCCCCATGGGGAGGAAAGGTATTGGTAAGCTGTCGGTTTTTTCAATTGCCGATGAAGTGATAGTTTGTAGCATCAAGGATGGGCAGCGCAGTGCACTGAAGTTGAGCGGCCCACAGATTCAGACTGAAATAGGTCAAGAAGACAGTTCCGGTGTCTACCATCCCATTGAATTACCTGATAGCGAAGTGGACTTTGATACGGGTACGAAGATCATTTTGCGGCAACTGAGAAAAGGTATAGTAACTGCCGAGACCAATCTACGAAAGCGCTTGGCTCGAAGGTTTGGCATTATTGGTCCTCAACACAACTTTCGCGTTTGGTTAAATGGTAAAGAAATCACTCCTGAAGATCGCGACTTGTATGATCATGTTGAGATCCTGTGGTATTTTGATGAGGAAAGCAAAAAACTCTTTGAAGACAAATTGAACGTCAAAAAATCTTTCCAACTTCCGAACGTAGTAGATCCGAGTAATGGTTATGCACTTCGTGGCTGGATTGGTACTGTGGATGAGCAGAAGAACATTGATGACCAAAACAACACAATCGTTATCTTGGCGCATGGAAAGTTGATCCAAGAAGATATTCTCAAGGACTTTAAGGAAGGTGGTGTGTACTCTAAATATTTGATGGGTGATGTCTATGCCGATTTCATGGATCTAGATAACAAAGACGATATCGTGACCAGTGATCGGCAAAAAGTGAAAGAAACTGATGATCGCTACAAACTTCTAAAAACCTTCATCCAGGCTGCACTTAAGACTATCCAAAGCCAATGGACGACAATAAGACGGGAGTTAGGTCTAGAGCGAGCTTTACGTGATCCTTTGTTGATGGAATGGTATAACGATCTGAGAGGTGACAACAAGATTTATGCTCGCCAGCTCTTTGGCAAGATTGAGTCACTTAGCTTACCTGATAAAGCATCAAAGCGAGAACTTTACAAAGCCAGCCTTCTAGCATTTGAACGGTTAGCTTTGTCTAATACGCTTAGTATCCTAGATAATCTAGAAACTGAAGAACATTTCCAGGCAGTTACACAACTTTTCAGAGATATTGATGACATTGAGGCTGCTAATTATTATGAGATAGTAAAAGGCCGAATTGGGATAATCAGACTTTTTGAGAATGTGCTCCCCCAAGCAAAAGAGCGTTTGATTCAAGATCATATTTTCAATCATCTATGGCTGCTGGATCCCTCTTGGGAACGTGCTTCCACAGACACTCGAATTGAAGAACAGATCATGACTGCATTTCGGGGTATTGATGCACGTCTCACCGCCGATGAAAAGAAAGGCCGTTTCGATATCCAATATAGAACCGCAGCAGGAAAACACATTATCATTGAGTTGAAGAAATACGACCGATCAGTCACTATATATGCTTTATTGGAGCAGGTTAAGAAGTATAGAAGTGCATTAAAAAAATGTCTAAAGGAGAAGTTCCCGACAGAATCACGATTTATCGAAATCATCTGCATCCTGGGATCGCCACCGACTCCAATAGAAGACGAGGAAGAAAACGTTCAAGTCCTCAGAACGGCAAATGCCCGCTACATTACGTATGACACGTTGATAACACAAACCAAAGAAAGCTATCGTGACTACCTTGACGCGCAAAAGCGTGTTTCTAGACTAACCCAACTACTTGAACGTTTCGACTTGGCATCTGCTGAGGCCGATTTGCCAAGTTCTACGCCATCATCTGCTGACACAGTGTAATCGGTCGGTGCGCTCATCGTGACCACCGCCTGCACGGCAGAGGACACGCCCGGCCAGCCGCCGTCGCCTTCCAGCCCGGCAGTCGGCCCGGCCAAGCCCAGCAGCGCCGCCAGATGCCCGCCTGCGCTGTCGCCCCACACGCCGATGTGATCGGGATCGATCTGGTATTGCGCGGCGTGGCTCCGCAGGAAGCGGAGGGCGCACTTGGCATCGTTGATCGGCGCGGGCCAGGGATAGCGCGGGGCCAAGCGGTAGTCCACCGCTGCCACGGCATAGCCGCGCGTCGTCAGCGCGGTGGCCGGCAAGATGCGCCCGATCCAGGTTTTGTCGCCGTCTTGCCAGCCGCCGCCATGCAAATAGACCGCTACCGGCGCGGGCCGGCCTTCCAGCGGTTGCGGCAGGTACAGGTCCAGCTTCAGATCGGCGGCTCCGCCCCGGCAATAGGTGAGGTTGGCGCTGACGCGGCCCATCTCTGGCCCGATCTTCGGCGTGCTGGGCGCGGGATTGGGCGCGGCATAGATCCAAGCGATGGGAGCCTTGAGCAGGATGAGCAGCGCGGCGAAAATGCGCCGTAGCCGGTGGTTACGCTTCATGTATTAAACCTAACACAGTGCGGGCCACCCGGCATCCGTAATTTTGCCGAACTTTGCCTTTGCCTGCCACAGGCAGAACGCGAAGATCCGCAACAGCAGGAATCTTCGCGTTCTTTGCGCCTTGTCGGTGTAGCCCGTACCTACGGCGTAGCGCCGTGCAGCGCACGGTAGCGGAAGGTGCCCAGTTGCGACAGCAGCACGGCGTAGGGCGTGCCGGCGTTCTCCGGGTGGCGCTCAAACACGGCACGCTCGAAGTATTGCACGGTATACGTCTGGCCGTTGAGGTCCGACTTTTCCTGGAACTCCTCGGAGATGGGGTAGCCCTGCTGCATCAGCCCGCCGTGGCCTTGCCAGTAGGCCAGGAAGTCGCCGCCGACGCGGTGGTCGGTCTGCGCGAACAACATGGAGCCGGGGCTGTTGTTTGCCGTCTGGCTGGGCGCGCCGTTAGGGTATTTCTCCTTATAACGGAAGCTGCCCAGCAACGACAGCAGCACGTTGAACGGCGCGGCGTTTTCGGGATGCTGCTCAAACACGGCGCGCTCAAAATACTGCGCGGTGTAGGTCTTGCCGTCGGTGGGGCTCCGTTCCTGCAACTCGCCCGAAATCGGCAGCCCTTGTTGCGCCAAGCCGCCGTGGCCCGTCCAGTAAGCGAGGAACGGATCGCGCACCGTCTGGCCGGTTTCGGGGAACACGCGCCCGCCACTGCCTGGAGCCGGTCCCGGCGCACCGCCGCCGACTGGCGTATTCTCGATAGCCTGACAGGCGCTGCCTTTACAGGTTCGCAGCGCCGCCAAGCGCGCTGCCAGTTCGGCGACCGGAGCCGCACCGGGGTTGCTGATGATGTTGGTCAGCTCATAGGGATCGCTGCGCCGATCATAGAGTTCCTTATCGCCGATCACATATTCGACATAGGTGTACTCGTTGGTGCGGATGGCGGCGTATTGCGGCGGGCCGCCGGTTTTAGCTGCTTTCTTGCCGCCCTTGCCGGCGGGCGCGGGCGTGGGCGTGGCTTCATACTGCGTCTCATCGTCCGGGTCAGGCGTGCCACTCGCGTTCGGCGTAGGTTGCCCCGCCACCGGCCCGGCGCTGCCGTAATGTTCGACCAGCACATTTTGTCGCCATGCGCTGCCGGGCGGCGGGCTGCTTTGCAGGAGGGGTAGGAGTGAGCGCCCGTTGGCGAAATCGGGCACGGTCGCGCCGCCCAGCGCGGCCCAGGTGGGGGCGAGGTCAATGTTCAGCACGTCCTGATCGCGGCTCTGCCCAGCGGGGATGCCCGGCCCACGCACCACCAGCGGCACCTTGATGTCTTCCTCGAAGGCTGTCTGCTTGCCGGGGTGCTGGCGGTGCTGGCCCAGGTGGAAGCCGTTATCGGAGCCGAAGAAGAGATAGGTGTTATCCAGTTGGCCGGTGGCTTGCAGCTTGGCGACCAGATTCGCCACCAAGTCTTCCACCCCCAGCATCGTCTGCAACCGCTTGCGGTAGAGCGCATCAATCTCAGCAATGCCGGCATCATTCAGCAATGGCTGATCGCGCAGCCAGGCCGGTTTGTCGCTCACATCGGCCTCATTGAACGACGGCGTGCGCGGCGCTTGCACGCCGGGAAAGGCAGCGGCGTAACGCGGTGCGGGCGTGGCGGGCGAGTGTGGCACGTAGGGCGCTACGTAGAGGAAGAACGGTTTGCTGGGATCGGCCCCGATAAAATCGGCTCCCTTGTGCGACAGCACATCCACCAGGTAGTCGTTGGGTGTGCTGCCGTAGGGCACCAGTTTGCCGTTTTCGTTCAGGGTGTAGTTGTATTCGTTATAGGGGTTGCCGGCGGCGGGGCTGTCCCACTCGCTCCAGCCCGGCGGAATATAGGTCGGCGCGACAGTGTTGGGGTAGCCGTTGAGGTATTTGCCCAGCAGCGCGGTGCGGTAGCCTGCGGCTTGCAGCCAGGTGGCGATAGTCGAGTTTTCGTTGCCCAGCGCGTGAAACTGCTCGAAGCCGCCGTCCGTGCCGCCGTTACTCAGCACGCCATGGTTATGCACGAACTCGCTCCGCAGAATGGACGAGCGCGAGGGGCAGCAGAGCGAGTCGGTCACGAACATATTGTTGAACGTGACCCCCTGATCGCCCAGCATGGCTTTCAGGCGCGGGAACAGCTTGAAGGACTCGGCATCCAAGTCGTCGGTGAGGATAAACACGATGTTCGGCTTGCCGGGCGCGGCGGGTGCGCTGCCGGTGGCGGCCGGAACTTGGCGCGCGGCGCTGTCACAGGCGGCAAGCAGCGTCAGCGCCAGCAGCAGGTGCAGGAGTGCGGTGGCCTTGCGTTTCATCAATTCGCTCCTTTGGCGGCCCACTCAGGGTGGGCCGAGCGGGCGGGTAGTTAGTGTGGCAGACCCTTGCTGAGGGCAAGGGTCCGCTCTACTGTCTACTATAGCACCTGCCCATTAGAAGCCGATGAAACGGATGTAAACGCTGTGTAAATTAGCCGGCTAAGGGGCGCAGTTGTGCCAGCAGATGCTCATAGACGCGATCATGCAGCGCGGCGGCGCATTCGTCAAGGCCATGGCCCGCGCCGGGATAGATCACCAGTTCGCGCGGTTCACTGGCGGCGGCATAGAGGCGGCGCGAGCAGTCGGCGGGCAGCACGCGGTCGGCATCGCCATGAATGAGCAGCAGCGTGCGTGGGCTGACCTCGCCCACTAGGTCCGCTCCGTAGGTCTGCGACGACAGGGCGATCACCGCTTTGACGATGGGACTGAGCGCGCCGGCATCAATCACCACCGCGCCGCCGAACGAGTGGCCCACCAGCGCGGCCCGTGTCGTGCCGCCCGCATCTTCCAGCCAGGCCAGCGCCACCAGCACATCAGCGATGCAGTCGCGCAACTGGTTGGGCCGCCGATAGTGCAGCCGTACCGACGCAATGCCCTGCGGCGCGAGTCGCCCGGCCAGCGTGTGATACAAGCCGCCCGCCGGCCCCTCGGTGCCGCCGCCCGCGCCGCCCACCCAGACCACCGCCGCCGGCCCAATGCGCGCGTCAGGAGCCGCCGGATGCAGAAAGCCGCCAATGTCGCCGCGATCCGTCTGTAGCGTCAGCCGCTCAATGCCCGGCTCCAGCGGCGTGCGCGTCACGTCCAGCAAGCTGATCGTGCCGTCGCCTTGCCGTTCGCGCCCATTGGCCCCGCGCCCGTTGCCCACCCCGTTATTTGCCATCTAGCCACCTTGCCCCTTTGAGTGCGGCCACCACCCCATTAGCAATCTGCTCATAGCCGGCGGCGCTAGGGTGAAAGCCGTCGCCCGAAATCCAGTCAAGATGCTGCCCGGCGGCGGTAGACGGCGCGTACAGATCCACGATCAGCACGCGGTTGCCGTAGGGCCGCACCGTATCGGCCAGCGCGCTGTTCCAGACGCGGGCCACGCCGCTCATCTGTGCCCGCGTCTGCGGCTTGGCTTCGGCGGGCAGCAGGTAGGCCAGGTCCGGCACATTGAGCAGCACGATCTGTGCGTCGGTTTCGCGCGTCAGCCGGTTCAGCGTCGCGGTGAGTTCCTGGCGATAGACCGGCAACGGCACGGCGCGCAACACATCATTGACCACCAGCCACATTGAGACCAACGTCGGCTTGAAAGCGATGGCCTGCGGCACCTGCGTGGTGGCGGATTCATACAGGGTGATGCCGCTTTTGGCGAACCGCGCATACACAGTATCGGGCGGCAACTGGGCCGCAATGCGCGCGGTCCAGTTTTGCTGGGCCGCGTTGGTGGTGCCCACGCCCACCGTGTCGGACGCGCCAAGCGCGGCATAGCGGATCGGGCGCGCCAACGGCAACGTGACCGCCACCTGCATTGTCGGCGGTAGCGTGCCGGTGGCGACCGCCGCACTTGTGGCCGGCACGCTGACGGCGGGGCCGGCGATAGTCGTCTCTGTCAGGGGCGCGGGCGTGGCTGCAACGGTCGGCGCGCTGGGCGCGGGCGTGGCTACCGACCCGCCCGCCGGGATTAGCTGCGGCCAAATGACCGCGCCGACCAGCGTCAGCGCCAATCCCAGCCCGGCGATCAGCAGGCGTTTTGATTGTCGTAATGGAACAGCCATGAATTCTCTCTTGTCTAGTCTAGCTCTATGATCGGTCCGTCCAGGCACACCGGCGCACGCCGACCGGGAGGGTTCGTGTGTCTGTTAGATCAACGCAAAATCTGACATTGGGGCTTTCTAACCTCACCCCCAACCTTCCGCCCTGGTTGCTTGCACCGGACTGCCTAGCGTGGTATGCTACCTATATGGTCGCTACCCATTTACCCGGCCCCGTTACGGACCAGGCGATTCAGGAACTGGTGCGCCGGATTGTGGCCGGATTCCAGCCGCAGCAAGTGCTACTGTTCGGCTCCTATGCCTATGGCACGCCCACCTCAGAGAGCGATGTAGATTTGCTGGTGGTGATGGACACGCCGTTGCGCGAGGTGCAGCAGGCGGTGGCGATTTACCAAGCCGTACCGCGCCCGTTTGGCTTGGATCTGATTGTCCATACGCCGGCCCGGTTAGGCCAGCGCTTAGACCTGGGGGATGCCTTTTTACGAGAGATCGTGAGTCGCGGCAAGGTGCTTTATGAACGCCCTGACAGCAGAGTGGGTTGAGAAAGCAGAGAGCGATTACGTCACTGCCCAACGCGAAATGCGCGCACGGCGTGCGCCTAATTATGATGCGGCTTGTTTTCACACGCAACAAGCCGCAGAAAAGTACCTCGAAGGCTTCCGGCAAGAACAAAACTTCCCGCCGCCCAAAATACATAATTTGGGCCGGCTATTGCAACTCTGTTTGCCGTATGATGCCCAGTTTCAGCAAATAGACCAACAGTTAGGCGCGTTGGATGCTTATGCAGTGCGCTATCGCTATCCAGGCGATAGTGCAACAAAGGCCGATGCGCGTAGCGCCTTGCAGCACCTGCAAGAGGTGCGGATCTTTCTGCGCGGCAGACTTGGTCTCACTTGATACTGTGTGATCGCGCCAAATAGGGTATAATCGCCGCTTTTGTAACTGTTCAGTTTAGTCAGTCTGACGAGCGAGCCGGCAGAAGACGACCACTGTAGCAGCGCTGCTTGCTGCGCCGTACTTGTTCAGGGTAGCGCCAGCGCCTACAGATGCCCAACTCCCAACGAGTACGGCGCAGCAAGCAGCGCTGCTACACTCACCATCGTGCCGCTACGCCCCCAACCGAACAGTTACCCGCGCCCTGTTGACGAGGATGCGAAATCGGTGGGAGTATGGTATAATCGCCGCAGCGTGCCCCGCGTGGCGGGCCGCCCGGCACGGTAGGAAAGGAGCAGCAGGTGACGATGGTAGCGGTGGCAGAGAAGCCCAAAGCGGCTCCGGCGGAAACCCTGGCGGCGCGCAGTGCCCACTTGCGCGCCACGCTGGCGGCGCAGAACCTGGATGCCTTCCTGGTCAGCAAAGCACCCAATGTGCGCTATCTCACCGGCTTCAACGGCGAAGACAGCTATGTGCTGGTCACGGCGGCGGGGGTTTGGCTGCTGACCGATGCGCGCTTCACCTTGCAAGCCCAGCGTGAGACGAGCGGCGTGACAGTCGTGCAGAACGATCCGCGGGTGCGTGGCAACATCGCAAAGCAGGTCACGGATCTGGCGATTCGGCGGCTGGGCTTCGAGGCCCAGCACCTCGTCTTTAGCCTTTATGAAGACCTGCACGCCGACCTACCCGCCGTGGAACTCGTTGCCACTCGTGGCCTGATCGAGGCCCAGCGCGCGGCCAAAGACCCCGCCGAACTGGCGACCCTGCGCCACGCCGTCGCCATCTCCGACCAAGCGTTCAACGAAGTCAGTGCGGCGATCCGGCCCGGCATGACCGAGCGCCAAGTGGCCGTGATGATCGAAGCGCGCATGATCGAATTGGGCGCGGAAGGCCCGGCCTTCCCCACCATCGTTGCCGCCGGGCCGAACGGCGCGATGGCCCATGCTATCGCCAGCGACCGCCCCATCCGCCTGGGCGAACCCATCGTGATTGACATGGGCGCACGCTACGGCGGTTACAACTCCGACATGACGCGCACGCTGGTGCTGGGCGAAGCCGATGAGCGCTTCCGCGAAATCTACGACCATGTGCTGCGCGCCCACTTGGCTGCCGAAGCCGGCGCCAAAGCCGGGCTATCGGGCAAGGCGATTGACGCGCTGGCCCGCGACAGCATCACCGCCGCCGGGCATGGCGAGCATTTCGGCCACGGCACCGGGCACGGCATCGGCCTCGAAGTCCACGAGCCGCCCGCCGTCTCCACCCGCGCCGACGATACGCCGCTGCAAGCCGGCAATGTCATCAGCATTGAGCCGGGCATCTATCTGGCCGATTGGGGCGGCGTGCGGATCGAAGACCTGATCCTACTCGGCCCCAACGGAGCCGAAGTGCTGACTCAGGCCCAGAAGCACCCATATTACACGGCGTAGCGGCGCGGCTTGCCGCGTCCGTTATGTAGCGGCGCGGCTTGCTGCGCCCGTGTGTAGGGACGCGGCTTGCCGCGTCCGTAGGAGACCAACTCGCGCATGATCACCACCGGCGAACTCAAGAAAAACACCATTATCGTGCTGGACGGCGAACTGTATAAGATCCTCGATTACCAGCACGTCAAACAGGGGCGGGGCAGCGCCAACGCCAAAATCGCTCTGCGAAACGTGCGGACCGGAGCCAATGTGGAGCGCACCTTTCCCTCCGGCAGCAAGTTCGAGGATGTGGAACTCGACCGCGCCCATATCCAGTTCCAATATGCCGATGGCGATACGTATCACTTCATGGATATTACCAGCTATGACCAAGTGACACTAACCACCAAAGAGTTGGGCAGCGCGCGCGACTACTTGCGCGAAGGCGATATGGCCGACCTCTTGAGCCACGAAGGCCGGGCCATTGAAGTGGACCTGCCGACGGCGGTGGTACTGGCAGTGACCTGGACCGAGCCGGGCGTGCGTGGCGATACGGCCACATCGGCCAATAAGTCGGCCACGCTGGAAACCGGCCTGGTCGTCTTGGTGCCGATGTTTGTCAATATCGGCGACAAGGTTAAAGTGGACACCCGCACCGGCGGGTATATCGAGCGAGTGTAGCCCAGTGGTAGGATCTCGTTATCCCTTCCGCGACCGCGAGCGCGACCCCAACCGCCGCGTTGACGACTCGGCCGGCAATCGGCGCGACGATACGCCCGGCAATCAACGTGAGGACACGGTGGGCAACCGCCGCGAGAATGCGCCCGCCGGTAATCGCCCGGATCGCCCGCGCGATGCTGTCGCGAACAACCGCCCGCGCCGCCCGGAACGCCGCCCCGACGACGTACCCGATGGTGGAGCCATGCCGCCCGCTACTCCGCCCAGCGGGCCGCCGTCCGCCGGCCCGCCCATTGCGGTTCCCCTCCCGTCGGCGGGCGCGGCGGAACTCGCGGCCCTCAGCGGCGAAGTCGAATCGCTGATCCGGCTGCTCACCGCCACTGATGTCAACGAGCTGCAATTGGAGAGCGGTGGCCTGAAGATCCTGATCCGGCGCGGCGCACCCGCCGGGGCGCCGGCTGCCACCTCGGTGGTGATGCTGCCTGCTGCGCCTG
>JALYUO010000216.1 GCA_030853735.1 Chloroflexota bacterium | reverse complement strand
CGGCATACATAAACAGCGCGCCCGGCAGGTCTTCGCGGCAGCGGTCAATCACTTCGCGCAGGTTGTCGGTCGCCGTCTTCTCGGCTTTGCCGCCGATGCTCAACATCCGGTCGCCCTCATCGAACAGCAAGGCGAGGCCGGTGTAGCCCAGCGCGCGCACCGTCTGGCACAGCGAACGTAGCATCTTGAAAGCGTTGTTTTTGTTGATCTTTTCCGTCACGCCAATCGTCCGCAGGTCGCGCATATCTTCGGGCGTGACTTCTTCGCCGTGCAGCCAGCGTTCCAACGCCTCCAGCCGCCGCTCCTGGCCGCGCAACAGGGCGGTGAAATAGCCCTGCACGGCTTTGTGGAAGCTCAGGCTGTCTATCGCGCTGGTCGCCAGGGTTTGCAAGAGGGCGCGCACTTCGGGGATCTCGCCGGTGGCCTCGTCCAGCAGATCCGCGCTTTGGCCGGCCACGCGGCGCAGCGTGCCTTCGAGGAAGCGCGACAGGCCATGCTCGTCTTCGCTCAGGCTGCCCAGTTCGTGCCACACCAGCGACGACGCGACGGCGGCATAGACCCGCCGCTGATCGTCGTAGGGGCTTTCTTTGGGGCTGAGGTCCACTTTGCTGACCGCGAAATCGCGTTGCCAGGCGCGGTCGCGCACGCAATAGAGGAAGTGCGACTTGCCGCTGCCGTAGTCGCCTACCACCAGCTTGAACACCGCGCCGCCGTCGGCCAAATACGCGCCTAGATAGTGGGTGTCAATCGCGTTGAGCAGCGACTCGTTGCCGACGTTGTAGTAGCTGACCCCTTTGGACACAGGCGTACCTGATTGGCCCAGCGTATCAATGATTTGCCGGGCCAGACGCGGTTCCGGTAGCATGGCCTAGTCCTTCCCCAACTCCACGTCGGCAATATAGCGCCCATCATAGGGGCTATCGCCTTCGACGATCCACATACTTTTGGCCGGGTTGTCGGTTTGCGACTTGGTGGCGCTGTGCGCGCTGACCCGGCGGCCCGCGACGGCCAGCCGTTGCCGGTCGGCGAACTCGTAAAAGTCATAGATGAACTGCGCCCGCGTGTAGTCGGCAAACGTCGCCTTGCTGGGCGCGGCGGCGAAGGCGCGGCTCTGACGCAGCAGCACGAGTTCCAGGTAGCAATCCACGATGTTGACGCGCGGGCCGCTGACGGCGCGCTTGCGGCGGGCGGTCTCGTAGGCTTCGGCGAACTGGGCTATCCAGGCCGCGCCGTCCGTGTTGCGCCCCGTGATCGCTTTGGCCGCGCTGCTATAGGCGCGTAGCGTCGCCTCGACCGTGACCGGCAGGTGGGCTACCACCGTGTCTTTGCCGTAGCGCAACACGCTGGCCCGCTTGGCGAAGTTAGCATCCAGCTCGAAGCGGCCGATCTCAAACTTGGGTGCCCGCCCGCCGATGGCGATGCCCACCTCGGCCAGCGCCGCCCGCAAGCGCCCGCCGAACTCGTCGCCGAGGTTGCGTTGCGCTAGTTCCAACTCGCCGGTCAGGTCAGGCAGCAGCGCGGCTACATCGGCCTGCCGATAGTTTTGTAGCACGGTGCGCGCCTTGTCCAGCCGCACCACGTCCACCGGCTCCGTACCCAGCGCCGTGGCGGCCTCTTTCAGCGCGCCGGTGAGCAGGGTCAGGCTTTTAACCTCGCGGCGCAGGTCGGGCAGCAAGGGATCAATCGCCCCCTCGCGCAACCGCCCGTCGGCCAACGCCTGCTGCGTCGCGCCCACATCCAGCCCTACGGCCTGGGCCTCCACTTCGCGCAGGCTCTTTTGCGCTTTGCTATGCGCCGCCAACACGCCTTTCAGCGCCCCTTGCAGCCCCGTCGCGGCCCGTTGCCGCCCGGCATACTGCTCGCGCAAGCCATTTAACTGCCCAATCAGATCCTCGTTCGCCATAGCCCCCCCTTCGCTCCGCCGAATTGTTCATCGTTAAGTGGGCCTATTGTACCATACCCCCGCGCAAACGACTAGGGGACAACTCGGCAACTCCAGAGCTTATGCAGCTACGTTGGAGTCCGTGAGCACCCTCTTGCCGTGCCCACGCACTGCTCCCCTGCGCCCTCCTGCCCGCCGATCCAGAGGAGCTATCGGCAAGGGAGTGCCCGGAGGATGATCCGACGGGCCGGTAGTAGGACTTTGCAGCAGCCCTGAAACGGTGGGCAGGGCTTATGCGAGTGGTCTAGCGGGTGTCGGGCGGGCGGCTTTTGTGGTATGCTACTGCCGTATGGATACAGCGAGGCAAGCACGGCGGCGCTGGGGGCGCGGTCTGCTGGTGTTGGCGGGCGTGACGGTGCTGGCATGGGCGACGGTGTGGGCTTGGCCCAGTCGCCTGCTGGTACAGGTGGCCGTGACCGCTACGGGCGCGCTGGGGCGAGTGGGCGACGGCAAACTGTCGCTCGACTTGCCGCTTGCCGAGGTCGCCGCCGGGGGACGGGTGGGGTGGTGGGTGGCTCCGCCGGCAGCCTCGATCTCCTATCAGTCCGCCGCTGCCCATGCGCCACTCCTGGGCTTAGGGCTGATCGGGGCCGCCCTGCAAACGCGGCCCGTCGCCCAGTGGCAGTTTGTGGCCGCGCCGACCGCGAACCGGCTGTACCAGCCCGGTCCCTGGCAGCCGTTGCCGCTGCCGGCGGGCGCGACCGCCGCCGTGGACCCCCGCAGCCAGACCGCACCCGACCTACGGATCTTTGCCGAGCTGGTGGCCGGGCGTGGGCCGGCGGGCCTGCTGATCTCGCTTGACCCCGCCGCCAACGGCTATGCCTTTGTTGTGCAGCCTGAACGCCGCGCGCTGGAATGGTGGCGTGTGACCGCCGGCCAACCGACCACGCTGCTGCACGCCGGACTCTATCGCCCGGATGCCTGGACCACCCTCGCCGATGCGCTGCTCGACCTTACCCTCGCCCTCACCGCCACGCTGGCCCTGGCGCTGCTGGCCTCCGCCTTCGCCGTGGGCGGTGGGCGGTGGGCGGTGGGCGGTGGGCGGTGGGCGGTGGGCGGTCAGCAGCCGTCCATTCAGAACTCCGAACGCCGAACGCCGAACGCCGAACCCCATCGTCATTCCGCATTCCGCATTCCGCATTCCGCATTCCGTTTCGCGCCGCTGCTGTTCGCCCTGGCCGGCACGGTGGCGGCGGCGGCGGTGGCGCTGGGGCCGCTGGAGGGCATTCCCCATGTGCAGGATGATGTGGCCTACCTGTGGCAGGCCAAAGTGTTCGCGCTGGGCCGGGCGTGGGCACCGGAGCCGCCGCTGCCCAATTTTTTCCAGCAAGGCTTTATCCTGATCACCGATGGGCGCTGGTTCGCCAAATACCCGCCCGGTTGGCCGCTGCTGCTGGTGCCGGGCGTGTGGGCGGGGCTACCCTGGCTGGTCAACCCACTCTGCGCCGGGGCCAGCCTAGCCTTGATCTATGCCACCGGGCGGCGGCTCTACGGCGCGGCGGCGGGCGCGGCGGCAGCCGGTCTGGGCTTGCTCTCGCCCTTTTTGCTCTTCATGTCCGGCTCCTACATGGCTCACCCCGCTACGATGCTGGCCGTCTGTGTCGCGCTCTATGCGTTCGTGCGCGGCCAGTCGGCCGTGGGCCGTGGACCGTGGGCCGTGGGCCGTGGGTCGTCGCCGGTCGTTGGTACTTCACCTTTACTCGATTCGCAATCCGCAATCCGCAATCCGCAATCCGGTTCACGTCTCGCCTTTCACGCGCTGGCCGGCTTCGCCCTGGCCTGGGCGTTCATCTGCCGCGAGGCCACGGCAGTGGGGGTGGCCCTGCCCTTCGCGCTGTGGGCAGGAGTTGACATAATCTATACACTTAGCCGGCGACTACGGCATAGAAAACCCGCCAACTCAACACTCAACACTCAACACTCAACACTCGCCGCCTATGCGGCGCTCGTGCTGGGAGCGGTGCCGCCGTTGCTGGTGCTGGGCTGGGTCAACCAGGCGCAGTTGGGGTCGCCGTTCCGCTTGGCGCAGGAGCTGGTGGGGTCGTATGATCAACTGGGCTTTGGGCCGGGCTTCGGGCCGGAGGAGGGTGGGCACAGCCCGGCGCTGGGGCTGTTCAATGCGCTGGTCTATGCGCGCAACCTGAGCGGCGTGCTGTTCGGCTGGCCGCCGGCCCTGACCTTTGCGCCGTTGCTGCTGGCGTTGGGCGCGCTGTGGGGGCGACCCTGGCGGCTGGCACGCTGGGATCTGTTCTTGTGCGCTGGCTTTGTGGGGCTGGTGGGGGTCTACTTCGCCTGGTGGTCGGCCACAACGATCTTTGGTCCGCGCTACTGGTACGAGGCGTTGCCGTTCCTGCTACTGTTGAGCGGGCGCGGGCTGGTGGTGTTGGGCCGGGGCGTGGCGGCGCTGGCGGGGCCGGCGCATCGCTTCCGGGTGGGGCTGGTCATGATCGTCTTGATCGGCCCATTGCTGCTCTACAACCTAGCGCAAACGTTACCGGACCAAGTACGGGCTTACACCGGTTACAACGACGTGGATGCGTCGAGCCTGCGGGCGGTGGCCGCCGCGCACCTGGACCACGCGCTGGTCTTTGTCGGCCTGAACCCGGACTTTGCCCGCCGCGACTTCGGCAAGGTGTTTTTCGCCAACGATCCATTACTGCGCGGCCCGGTGGTGTATGCCCGCTCGATTGACGCGGGCCGCAACCGCGCCTTGCTCGCCGCCTTCCCCGACCGCCAGCCCTACTACTTGCCCCTCAGTGGCCCGCCGCAACCGGGGCTTGGCCCGTGACGAATGCGGAATGACGACGCACTGGTGGGGCGGTGAAGATATGCTGCCTGTGAGCTAGAGTGCTTCGATGCGTTCCATCAGCGTCAGTATCCGATCCCAATCGGTGGACGGGCGGTGACGGACTTTCGTGAGTGCCTGGGCCAGCCAACGGCATCGCTCCTGTTGCTCACGTTGCAAGCCCGGCAGGTCAACAACAATATTTGGGCGGCTGTCATATGCCTGAACGGCGGCGACCCGTTCGGCCATCGCGCTCATAAGCCTGTTGTCGAAGGTGCGAACGGCGGCCAGGAAGTCGGCTAACGGCATGGTGGTGCGGCCCCAGGTGGCTTGCCAGACGGGAATGCCGTCGGCTACCACCTTGCGGTTGTCCCATTCGCTATGCAGGTGCGTGCCGTCTGTCCAGAAATAGATACCCGCTCCCCCCAGATACCCTGAGTTTAGTCGTCGGTCCCACCACCACTCAAGGCTGTCCGCAAAGAGATACATTACTTCTTCTTCGATGTCGTCGCCATAACTTGCCCATTGCTGACGAGTCCTTTCCACCCAGCCGTGCCAGCTGGCCTGGGCGCTAAGTTTATGGACCAGGGCCGGAGGCAGCGGTTCCAGCACGGCAGGTAGCAGTTCCAATATATCTTCCCAGAGACGCACCACGTAATAATAGGCATAGTGGTCCCCGGCGGAATACCCTGGTGCCTTCGGGCTGATTTGCGGCCAACGGTGGATGATCTCTGGGGTGTACTTGAAAAGTTCCGCGCTGCCGGTGTCCAGCCAATACCAGCCGTCGGTCAGTTTGAACCAGCTGAGGTGGCGCTTATCCGGGTGCGTTCCCAGCATGAGGTCTGTCAGTGGGCGCAGGTGAAAGTTGAAGAGCGGCATCGCTACACCTCTGGTCGGCCTGATGCAGGTAGACCAGCGAACCGGAACGCGCTATCTAGCAGGTGCGGCACCACGGCGTAGGGGGCGAGATCGGGCGGCGGGCCGCTGAGGCTGGTGTGGAAGGCGCGCAGGGTGGCGGTGCGGAGGTCGGTGGTCTCTTGCGTGAGGATGCGTTCACGGTTGTTGTGGGCTTCGATGGTCTCGAAGTCGAAAAAGCTGCCGGCGCGGTTGCGCCACGTCAGCGTGCCTGCGCTGCCGTAGAGGGTCAGGCGGATCTCGCTGTGCGCCAGGTGCGCTTGCCAACTCACCGCGCAGTACAGTGGTGCCTCGGCAATGGTGCCGGTCAGCACGGCAAAGTCCTCTACCGCGTCAGGATCGTCCGCGTCGCGCAAGGGCCGGCCGTTGCGGGTCAGATGGGCGGCGCTGATGGCGGCGGGCGGGAAATCGAGCAGCCAGAGGGCCAGATCGAGCAGGTGTACGCCCAGATCGAGCAACGCGCCGCCGCCCGCCTGACTACGGCGGAAAAACCAGCCCTGGCCCGGCCCCCAGATG
>JALYUO010000081.1 GCA_030853735.1 Chloroflexota bacterium | reverse complement strand
TCGCGCAACAGGCCGAACATTGGGACGGTAGCGGTACACCGTACGGCCTGCGCGGGGTGCAGATCCACCCGGCGGCGCGGGTGCTCGCCGTCGCCGTGGCGGTGGTCACGGTCTGTAGCGCCCCGGCGGAGGGGGGGCGGCCCGCCTACGCGACCGCGCTGGACGACCTAGCCACCGGCGCGGGGCGGCAGTTCGACCCCGCCCTGGTGCGTTTGGTCACGACCCTCTGGCCGGCCGGTCACCCGCCCGCGCCGTTGCTGTCGGGCGTTGCACTGGGTCAGGGAGCCGCCTAACATGACCACTAGATCTCGTATCGGCCGATCCAGCGCGCTGTTGCGCCGAGGGGGGGCCGTCACAGCGACCTTAGTCGTGCTAGGAGCGGGCTTGGTGGCCTGTGCCACCAGCGTGGACCCCGCTACGTTGTCGGATGCAGCGGTGCTAGCGACGGCCACCGCCGCGCCCTGTGGCTGCCTGCTATATGGGTCGCACCCGCAGCAGGGCACGCCCACCGCGACCGTGACCGGCACCCCACCCACGGCCATGCCCACGGCCACGCCCACCCGGCCCCCGCGCGACTGTGATTACTGCACCCTGGTGCCCAAGCCGAGCCGCACGCCGCTAAATTGGCCGACCCCGCTCATTACTTGCACGGCCGGCCCCGATCAACCCACCTCGACGGCTGTGCCGACCGAGGAGTCCCCCCTGTTCCCGACGCTAGTGCCGGCCACCGCGCTACCGGCCGTGCTGGGCATTCTCGAACCCGCCGCCGTCGGCAGCCTGGAAGGAGAGGCCCAACCCGGCAGCGTCACCCTGGATCCCCGTACCGGCCGCCCCTGGCTCATCTGGGCGCAAACCAACCCCGAGCCCGGTCAGGTCAGCGCCGGGCGGGTCTATTTGCGCCGGCAGACCACGGACGGCGACTGGACCGCACCACGCAGCGTCAACGGTCCCGGCGACTACCAGGGCACCGAGAGCGCGGCGGCCGTCACACCGGACGGCACGGTGCTGGTGGCCTATATTCGCCAACAAAGCGACACGGCTTTTGTAGAGTGGCGCGTCAGCCATGATGAAGGCACCACCTGGAGCGCGCCGGCGGATCTACCCGACAGCGGCGTGGGCAGTGTCTACAACTTGCGCCTGGTCGCCGCTGCCGACGGGGTGATCCACTTGGCCGCCATCGCCAAAACCGGCGGCGGCGATGACAGCACCGGCGGCGACCTCTTGTATTACACCTACAGCGCGGGTGGGTGGACCGGCACGCGCCGCCCGGTGGACCGGGGGGGACGACAATACAATGTGGCCCTGACCAGCTTCGCGCCGGTCGCCGGCACCATCCGCACAGTGTTACTCTGGAATGAGGACCACCGCAGTTATACAGCCTACCAGGACACCGAAGGAGCATGGAGCCGGCCCGCCTTGCTTAGTGGCGGGCTACCCACCATAGCGGATTATTTGCCCGGTGGTCTTGACCATTCGATGCAGGTACTGGCCTTCACCTACCAGGACCAGCCCTGGTTATGGGCCGGCTATAGCGGCTACTCGACCGGCTACCTAGCCTCCTTTTGGTCTCCCGACGGCGGCGCGACGTGGAGCGCCGAATCAGAACTGGCCTACAACCCGATTGGCTCCGCCGGCGACGGCGATCTCCATCGCACCGTGCATTTGCCCATCCCCTACTGGGATGCGCTGCACACAGAACTCCTCGTCGCCTACCAGGTCTGTGTCGCCGGCGCTGCCGGCGACCGCAGCACCTGCTTTCCGGCCTTCACCTATGGCGCGCCGGGCGCGGTGGGGGCCGCGCTGACCGGCTGTACCGAGCACCCCGGCCCGGCCTGGCGGGGCTGCGAAGATACCACACACCCGCCCCTGCGCCTGTTCGCCGGCACCCAGGCCGGGGACGCGCACACCTTGCGCGGGGCGGGCGGTAACGGTGCGCCCGCCGTGCTGCTTTGGACCGAGCAGACCGGCTCGAAGGAACTCTATCTCGCCGGCATTGCCCTCGATACGCTGTTAGCCGGCCAGGAGGTGCCCTGATGAGCCGACGTGCTCTATCTCCGAAGCAATCGCTCCTACTGGCACTGCTGTTCTGTACCTTGCCGCTGCTGGCCTGTGTGGGCAAACCCAGCGGCCCCGCCGACACGACTACGACCACCAACGCGGTCTGGAACTGCCCGACCGTCAGCCCGGTGCCCACGGTCAGCCCGGTGCCCACCGTCTGCAGCGACGGCACGCCCGGCGCGGACGGCACGCCCGGCCCCGCTGAGTGCAGCAAGCCGAATCCCACCGCCACCCCCATCCCCACCGCCACGCCCTATGGTCGCTGGCTCTCGCCCGGCGACCGGGGGAGCAGCAATACCTTCTACCAGGGCCAGGATGTGCGCGTGGGAGCCCTGCTGGTGCGGCTGGAGTCTTACACCACCCAGCCCATGACGGGCACCCTGGTCGCCCATATCTTCACGTTTTATACCCACAATGAAGGGGGTGAGACGCTCGATATGCAGTGGCCGCTGCAACTGTTTGTGCGCGAGATACAAGCCGCCGACGGCACCAGCACGGCCGGTACCTGGTGGGCCACAGCAGAGAGTGAACACGCTGCCGGGCTGCCGGTCTGGCAATTCAGCATGGGCAGCTACCCCCCCGACACGGCGCGCACGGTGCGCGTCGCTATCGAAGCCCCCGCCGGCCACGCCCACGCCGTCGGCTTCGTGCCGGACGTCTGGAGCGGCGACCCGCACGATGGGCTGGGCAATGCGGCCCATATCTTGTGGTTCTTGCCACAGCCCGATCCCTACTGCCCCGACGGGAACACGCGTGGCCCCCCGCGGCAAGGCGACGGTGGCGCGGTCTACCCGAAACCCTTACCCAGTCCCGCTGTAGCGCAGTACGGCTACTTTGCCGGCTGGCCGGTCGCGCTAGGCAGCCAGTGGCGGGTATCGCAAGGGTTTGGCTGTACCGATTACACCGAGCTATCCGGCTACGATTGTCCCAATGCCAAGCCCTGGTACCACACGGGCGTCGATATCGCCGCGCCGGAAGGCACGCTAGTGCTGTCGGTGGTCCACGGCCGCGTCATCTTTGTCGGTCCCTCTAGTGGCAGCCGCGAATGCACGTTCCCCGGTGCCAAAGAGCCACGCTTCAATCTGGGCCTCGAGGTGATCATCCAGCCGCTGGATAGCGCCGGCCACCCCGCACCCTATGTGGTGAAATACGGGCATTTCCTGCGCTTCGCCGTTACTGTCGGCACCATCGTCCAGTCCGGCGATCTACTGGGCTATATGGGATCGACCGGCTGTTCGACCGGCCCCCACTCGCACTTCATGGTGCAACAAGGCAACGTGTTCCTCAACCCCTACAACTTTATTGGTCCGCCAAGGAGCTAACGATGCATCTGATCTCTTACCGCCTCCTGCCCTATCGGCTACTAGGGCTGCTCCTAGCGGCCTTACTCAGCGGCGCCGGCCCCCGTCCGGCAGCAGCGGCCCCCCTGACCCCCCTGCCGCCGCAGAAGGCCATTGTGCTGCGGCAGCTGGACGGTAGCCCAGTGGTCGGCGTGACGGTGCAACTCGTGGACCCGAACAGCGCGCCCCGCCAGGCCGTGACGGACAGCGGTGGGGGGGTCGTCTTCCGCGACCTGACCGGGTTCTGGACCGTGCTCTTCAGCGGCACGGTGCAAGGCCACCCGATCCAGCCGCCCGCCGATCAGGGCTTGCCGCCTTACGGCACCAATACGAGCGGCGGCGGCTTTCTGGTGCAGGTTGAGGAGCAAGACGAAGGCGCGGCGGCGACCCCGGTAGTGGTCGCCGGCCTGGTGCAGCCGGAGGTGCAAGTCAGCCGCTTTGTGCTGCTGCTCACCCCCAGCGGTTGGGCGATCACCTGGGATCTCGCCGGCGCGACCGGCGCGCCGCTACCGTATACCGCCCTAACCATAGGAGTGGACTCTGCCCTCACCCCCGCCGGCGCGCCGGTCGCCCCCGCCCGCGTGGCGCCGGCAGCACCAGCCCCGGTCCCCACGCCGGACACCCTCTGGCTGCCGGTGGGCGGCGGGCTGATCCTAAGCGGTCTGTTCTATCTCGGCTATCTGCGCCGCCAGGAGCGGCGGGCGCGGACCGCCGCCGCCGGGAGGGACGCATGAAACTGCGCCTGCTCCACACTATCGGGCTGATCGCCGGCCTAACCGACCTGCTGAGTATCAGCGCGGTGCGCCTCCTGGCGCTGCTCGGCAACCCGATTGACACCTTAGCCGACCCCATTGACCGCGCGATCTGGCGGATCTGGTTCGGCCTCGCTTCCGTTCTGTGGACGGTCGTCGACCGCACGATTCTGATGGCCGCGCTGCAAATGAACAACTTGCACGCGCTGATCAGTATGCGCGGCGGGCTGCTGGATCAACTGGCCCAGACGCTCCTGGGCAGCGAGAGTGGGATCTTGCTCGATTGGGTGCGCGGAGCCCTGATGTTAGCCCTCACGCTAACCGTCATTACCTATGCTCTCCGCATCGTGATCGGGCGCAACTTTGAACTCGTCAATCTCGGACAAGTGTTCGGCACCCTCGTCCTGGTCGGTTGGCTCGTCACCGATACCGGCGCGATCCACACCCTCGTCGACGTGCGCGCCGGCCTGGAGTCGGCCGGCTATGCCACCGCGCTCGCCATTCGCCCGGAGCATGGCTACAATATCGCCCCCAACGAAATGCCCGCCCAGTCCGGGGAACCATATCAGGCGGTCGTGCATTATTTCCCCACAACCACGGGGTCGAACGTAACCGGCCTGGATGCCGCCGCCGCGTACCTGCTGGCGCGCCCTGATGAGGTGAACGGCACGGTGTCGTTCGGCCTGCCGGTCGCCGCGATTCAGCAATATTACATCAACGGCGGTGGCATCCCCTGGCAGAATGGCTGTGACAGCGCCTGCCGCCAGCTAGCCCTCGGCAAGGCGCAGGACGGAGCGATGCGTATGGGCTCCGGTACGCTGGTCAGTGCCTTTGCCGCCCAGCAGGCCACGATCAGCCTGATTCTCAGTCTGGTTGAACTGATCCTGCTGGTGGGGCTGATCATCACGCTGCCGTTTGCCATGTTCAAGTATACCGCCGCCATCTCGACGGCGGTCCTCCAGGGCTGGCTACGCTTAACCCTGACCACCTTCATTATGTCCACCGTGCTCGGCTTGAGCATGGGCTACCTGCGCTACTGGGCCGATCAGCGTAATCCCGGCATGGTGATCGCCGTGGCGAGCGTGGTCTTCTGGTTCACCCGCCAATACGCCAAAGGCGCACTCCAGTTGCTGCTGGATGCGGTCAATCTGGTGCCGCAGGCCATTGGAGCGACCACGGGGCTGCAAATGGAGCGTATTGACCCGCTGGCGAGCGCCCGCCAAGCCGCACAGGGCTTCATTACCGTTGCGGGCCTAGCCGCCGCCCCCCTAACCGGCGGCACCAGCCTCGCTCTCGCCGGGGCCGCGAACGGAATGCTGAACGGCAGTGGCGGCAACCAAAGCTTGGCCCTCGCCGGGGTCGCGATGCGTAGTCAGACCAGCCGGCAGCAAACGGCCGGTGGCGCGCCGGGGGCCCTGGCGCAAGCGCTGTTGGCCGCGCCGGGGGCCGGCCCCGGCACAAGCCCTGTGGGCGCGAC
>JALYUO010000075.1 GCA_030853735.1 Chloroflexota bacterium | reverse complement strand
GCTGTAGCCGCGACCTCGGTCGCCCCGTCTCGGTCGCCCCGTCCCCCGTCCGCATCGCCCCTAATCTCTAACACAACGCTAACGCGCCGCTAGTGGGCTTCTAGCACGGCGGCAGGTATACTACGTGCAGAACCGTGTGAGCAACCGCGCACACTGCCCAAACTGTCAACACATCGGGCATATTGGACCCGATCAGGAGGTAACATTCTTATGGCACGAGTTATTGGCATTGACCTGGGCACCACCAACTCCGTGGTGTCGATCATGGAAGGCGGCGAACCCACCGTCATCCCCAACGCCGAAGGCAGCCGGCTGACCCCCTCGGTGGTCGCCATGTCCAAAGCCAACGAGCGGTTGGTCGGCCAGGTGGCGAAACGCCAGGCCATCACCAACCCCGAAAACACCGTCTTTTCCATCAAGCGCTTCATGGGCCGCAAGTTTAACGATCCCGATGTGCAGCGCGACATGAAGCTGGTGCCCTACAAAGTGACCGCCGCGCCCAACGGCGATGTGCAGGTCTGGATGGGGGGCCGCGCGTATAGCCCGCCCGAAATCTCGGCCATGATCCTGCAAAAGCTGAAGCAAGATGCCGAAGCCTATTTGGGCGAAACCGTGACCCAGGCTGTCATCACCGTGCCCGCCTACTTCAACGACAGCCAGCGCAACGCGACCAAAGACGCGGGCCGCATCGCCGGGCTGGAAGTGCTGCGGATCATCAACGAGCCGACGGCGGCGGCGCTGGCCTATGGTCTCGACAAGCAAGCGGCGGAGGAAGAATTGGCCGTCTATGACCTGGGCGGCGGCACCTACGACATCAGCATCCTCCGCATGGCCGAGGGCGTGTTCGAGGTCGGCTCCACCAACGGCGACACCCACCTGGGCGGCGACGACTTCGACCAGCGCATCATCGAATGGCTGGCCGACGAGTTCCGCAAGCAGGAAGGTATTGACCTGCGCCAGGACCGCATGGCCTTGCAGCGCCTGAAAGAGGCCGGCGAGCGGGCCAAGATCGAACTCTCGACCACGCAATCCACCGAGGTCAACCTGCCCTTCATCACGGCGGATGCCACCGGCCCCAAGCACATGAATATCACCCTGACCCGCGCCAAGCTGGAGCAACTGGTCGGCGACCTCATCACCCGCACCGTCGGGCCGATGAAGCAGGCGCTGGCCGATGCCAAGCTAAAGGGCAGCGACATTGACGAAGTGCTGCTGGTCGGCGGTCAGACCCGGATGCCCAAAGTGGGCGAAGAGGTCAAAGCCTTCTTCGGCAAAGACCCGCATCGCGGCATCAACCCCGACGAAGTGGTGGCGATTGGCGCGGCGATCCAGGCCGGCGTGTTGCAGGGTGAAGTCAAAGGCATCTTGCTGGTAGACGTGACCCCGCTCACCCTCAGCGTCGAAACGCTGGGCGGCGTGTCCACCCCGATGATCACGCGCAACACGGCCATCCCCAGCAAGCGCAGCGAGACCTACTCGACCGCCAGCGATAGCCAGCCGAGTGTGGAGATCCATGTCTTGCAGGGCGAGCGCCCGATGGCCTCCGAAAACAAGAGCCTGGGCCGCTTTATCCTGGACGGCATCCCGCCCGCGCCGCGTGGCGTGCCGCAGGTCGAAGTGACCTTCGATATTGACGCGAACGGTATCCTCAACGTGACCGCGCGCGACAAGGCCAGCGGCAAAGAGCAGAAGATCACCATCACCGCCTCGTCGGGTCTCAGCAAAGACGAAGTGGACCGCATGGTGAAAGAAGCCGAAGCCCACGCCGAGGAAGACAAGCGCCGCCGCGAGATGATCGAAGCCCGCAACCATGCCGACTCACTGATCTACAGCACCGAGAAGACGCTCCAGGAACACGGTGAGCGCATTCCCGCCGAGATCAAGAGCGAGGTGGAGCAGAAACTGGCCGCCCTGCGCGAAGTGCGCGACGGCGAAGATGCCGAGCGCATCACAAGCGCGCTGAACGACCTGCAACACGCCGCGCAAAAGATCGGTGAGTCTATGTACGCCGCCGCCGGCCCCGAAGCTGCCGGAGTGGGCGCAGAAGGCCAGCCCGGCTACAACCCGCCCGACGAAGGCACCGTCGAAGGCGAGTTCCGCGAAGTCTAACAAGCGTATACGCATCCCCCCTGGGGATGCGTATATGCCTGCCAGGGTGTGCAGCGTGTTACATACCCTTAATCATCGTGGCAACGGCCAGAAGGACGAACGCTGCGGCAACCATCCAGAAGGCCCAGGGGGACAGGATGGGGATTGCCACTAGACTGGCTAGAATGCCAAGGATTCCTAGGATCACGGCCAGGGTCCAGATCGGCACAGTTGGTGCGCTAAGTTTGAGATTCATTGTACTCGCTCCCTTATATGCGTGCCATGAGTAAGGCTTGCCAGGATGTCTCATTGCCGTCATGCTGTGCAAGATATAGTCTGCCGGATAATGATTCCACAACCCGACAAAAGAGAACTCAGCACCCCTGGTGCAAACGCCGCGCCGCTTTCGCAGTTCGCCCTACGAATGCTGAGTTCTCCGTAGGCAATATTCATCACGTTCCAGAATCATTATCCGGCAGACTATAACATATTGCGAGTATCATCCGCAATGTGGCTGCCTCACGCTCCATGCGAACGACGCGCCGCCCTCGGAGTTCGCACCTGGGGGTGCGAACTCCTCAGTTGGGGGGGCCACTCGCTTCTCCAAGTCATTATCTGAATTACTATATAATATGGAGAGGAGGAACCACTTATGACAACGTACCAGTTCACCGTGGTGCTGGAACCGGATGAAGACGGCTTCCATGCCTACGTGCCGGTCTTACCCGGCTGCCACACGTTTGGTCGCTCCTTAGACGAAGTGCGCGCCAACATCAGCGAAGCGATTGAACTGCACGTCGCGGTTATGCGGGCCGATGGCGAACCGATCCCCATCGAGTCGGAGGCGCTCGTGATTATGCGGCTATCGGTGCCGGTTGCCGCATGAGCGATAAGTTGCCCCGTGTCGATCCGCCGCAGTTGATCACTGCCTTAAAACGTGCGGGGTTTGTAGAACGGGATCAACGGGGTAGCTACCTGCATTTATGGCGTGCGTCTGACAACACCCGCCTTACAGTGCCTATGCACAAGGGTCGCGCTGTCCCTATTGGCACCCCCGCGCCATTCTGCGCGATGCGAACCTGACGATTGACAAGTTTCGTGAACTACTTTGAGCAAGAGGTGCGTTATGCGACAGGTTATTGTGTATCCCGGCGAAGATGGCTACTGGGTCGCGGAATGCCTCAGCTTACCCGGTTGTCTTAGCCAAGGGGCAACACGCGAGCTGGCGATTCAAAATATTCAGGAGGCCATCCAGGTCTACATTGCTGCACTCGAAGCCGATGGGCTGCCGGTTCCCGAAGAGCAGTTCAACACCTTACTTGTTGCTGTATGAAGCCCTTGCCTGTAATTTCTGGCCGCGCGTGTGTGAAAGCATTGGAGCAAGCGGGCTTTATTTTCAAGCGGCAACAAGGTAGTCATATCGTGTTACGACGCGATGCCCCCTTTGCTCAGGTCGTAGTACCCGATCATGATCCACTGGATCGTGGTACATTACGCGGGATTATTCGGCAAGCAGGGTTGAGCGTAGACGATTTTGTAGATTTGCTTTAACCGCTGTTAGGATGTCAGCAGGAACCCGCCTTATGCAACTCCCGCCTTATTTTGCTCCCCGTCCCGCCCTCGATCTGGCCCCAGCGACCCTGGCGGCGTTCACCCACTTGTACCGCACGGCGGTCTTGTCGGCCACTGGGCAGCCCATTGACTACACTCTGGCTGCGCCAAAGTGGCAGTTCTTGTGCTGGCTGACTGATACCCAGCCCATCCTGTTGCACGGCTCCGGCGATGCCGGCATTGACGAGTTTGAGCCGCGCCAATCCAATGACATCGAGGAGTTCGGTAATCGCCGTGCCGTCTATGCCGCTTCTGACGGCATCTGGCCCATCTTTTTCGCCGTCATGGATCGGGTGCGCTATGTGCGTTCGCTCACCAACGCCTGCTTTCGTGTGGTCGCCGCCGACGGCACGTTGAGCATCCCCTACTACTTTTTCTCCATCAATGCCGATGCCTTGCCCCACCAACCCTGGCGCGACGGCACCATCTATCTACTCCCACAGGCTTCGTTTGCACACCAACCCCGCCAATTCTCGCGCGGGGCCGAGGTCGAAATCGCCCAATGGGCCAGCCCCGACCCCGTGTGCCCCCTCGCCCGCTTGGCCGTTACGCCCGGCGATTTCCCCTTCCTAGCGCAAATATACGGCCATGACCCGCTGCTGATCCAGCAACGGGCGGCCCACGATCCCGCCGGTTTCCCCTGGCTCGATGAGTAGTTGTGCATTCAATAAATAGTGAAAATTGACCCCTTTTTGCTCCTCCTCAGTTTTTGCCGCCGGCAAATTACGCCTTGTATAAGCCTTAAAATTTTCCATGTCCCAAAATCCCCCGCTGGATGTCATTATATATAGAGGGGTAAAAATAAGCCCCGTTCCGCAATTCACCACCGTCTGCCGGGAAAAGGGGGAGAGCACTGCTATAATAGACGTAGCTAAAGACATTAGGAGGAGCCGACTCATGCTGACGCGCTACATTCAAGCCGCTATGCGGCACGCCTGTTACGAAATCTTGTCTGATGACGGCACCTTCTATGGCGAGATCCCTGGCTTGCAAGGAGTCTATGCGAACGCCGACACGCTCGAAGTGTGCCGTGAGCAACTGGCTGAGATTTTGGCAGAGTGGATCTTAATCGGCTTGGCCCAACACGCGGCCCTGCCGGTTGTAGACTGACACAGCGGCTCCCTCCTCATTCGGCTATTCGCAGCTTATTCAAATGCTGCCCGACCTCACCCCCAACCCCTCTCCTAAAGAGAGAGGGGAGTCTACAGGAGGCGCTGTCACCGGCGACCGGCGACCGGCGACCGGCGACTGACGATTGACGACCACTGACCCGTAACCCCCGCGAACGGGGAGGCATTATGCTATAATAGCCCCGGCCCGCGATCCCGTGTCCTACCTCGCTAGATCGCGCCGGGACCCCCGCATCTTCTTGGGACCGATTCCGCGTGAGTGTTGGCAACCATAAGGAAAGGAATGAAGATGGGTAAGAAGACACAGCGCCCCGCCGAGATCCTGACCCGCGACGAATTGGCGATCTACCTGCGCGTGGCGCAAGACGCGCTGCAACCGCTGATCGATAGCGGCCAGATTCCGGGGCGGCAGATCGAGGGCGAGTGGCGCTTCCTGCGCGCGGCGGTAGACGATTGGCTGCGTGCGCCCGCCGTGCCCGCCGCCCCCGCCGCCGGCCTGACGCGCGACCTGCCCGCCGACCAAGGCGCAGAGGGGGCGCTACGCGATATTCCCGCCGCGCCGCCGCTTGAGTTTATGCCCGCTGACCCCAGCAACTTTGCCCCTGGCCGCGGGGGGCAGCCCATCGTTGCCATCACCAATCATGTCATGATTGGCGAATTAGCGGGCACCATTGACTGGTTTGGCAGTCCCGCCCGCCCCAACGACAAAAAGAACCCCAAGCCGGCGGTGAGTTCCAACTATGGTATCGGGCGCGACGGCCGTGTTGTGCAGTTCGTGCGCGACCGCGACACCGCTTACGCCAACGGCCCTATCCGCAATCCCAACACCGCCGTGATCCCCTGGATCGCCGATGCCCAGGCCCACAACATCAACCCTAACAGCCTGACCATCAGCATCGAATGGGCCGGCTTCCACAAGGGCGGCAGCAGTGGATCCGTGGATTGGCTCAACCCCAAGACCGGTCACACCGAGAAGGTGCCGGTAGACTTCATGAAAGGCACTATCACCCAGTTCTGGCAGCCCAGCGAGGTGCAGTATCAAGCGGGGCTGGCCCTCATTCGCAATCTCTGCGCTATCCACAACATCCCGCTGGATCGCGCGCACATCGCCCGCCACAGTGATGTAGACAGCGTGCATAAATGGTTCTGCCCCGGCGAGGGGTTCCCGCTGCAACGCCTGCTCGACGATCTGGCCGCCGCGCCCGCCGACCCCGCCGACTTCCCGTTGCTGCACGCCCCCTCGATCAGCCAGGCCGCCTTCACCGCCGCCCTGGTCGCCGCGCATAGTCCCGTCCTCGATGAGACGGATACGCCCATCCTCTACGGCATCTGCACCGCGAACAGCGTGGACCCCGCCGTGGCGCTGGCCTTCTTCGGCCAAGAGACGGATTACGGCACGCAAGACGGGGCCACGGACAACAAAAACTGGGGCAATTTATGGGATCATGCGGCCGGCACCATCGGCAGCTACCCCACCTGGGAACAGGGGCTGGTGGACTGGTGTACCCAGCTGCAACACCCGCCCTATCCCAGCCCGGCCACGGTCCGCACCATCGTGCCCATCCATCGCGGCACCGACCGCGCCGACAACGATGAGTACACCGCCGCCGTGATCGCGCGCATTCAGGCGCTGATGAAAGCGTGAAACGTGAAACGTAAGTAGCTATCAGCCCAACTTATCGTTGATAGCGCGAAAACTGTAGGAGGGTGGCTCCGCCCCGCGACCGTGGCGGGCAACGCGGCACCCGGCGGGCGCGACATCCGGCGGGCGAGATCGCGGTCAGGCCACGGTCGCGGGGCGGAGCCACCCTCCTACAATCCGGTTGAGCGCAACAGCGAATCCAGCCAAACAGCTACTCACGCATCACGCATCACGCATCAATCCGTACACAATCCGCAATCCGCAATCCACAATCCGCAATCAAGGAGAACACCCCATGTTGCACGGAGTCTCGTTTCGGCTGCTGCACAACCCGCCGCTGGCCGACATTCAGGCGCTGTTCGCACGGCTCAAAGCCGACGGCTGCGACGCGATCTCGATCATCCCGCACCACTATGTCTCGCTGGAGCCGGGCACCGCCAACCTGGGGCCGCCGCCCGCCGGCTTCGACCCGCCCTGGTTTATCTATCCCGACCACGGCCAAGACCCCACCCACCCCTTCCACAACACGCCGGAGCCGGAGCTGGTGCTGGCCGCGTGCCAAGCCGCCACCGCGCTGGGGATGCGCGTGATGCTCAAACCGCACATTGACTGCTATCAAGCGGGCTGGCGCGGCGATATTTCGGTGAAAAAGCACGCCGCCGACTGGGTGTGGGCCTATCGCAACCGCTTCCTGAACCGCTATCTCGACATGGCGAAGCAAGTGCATGACGCGATCCTCTGCCTGGGCTGCGAACTCTACACCACCACCAAAGACCTGGGGCCGGAGTTCTGGATCGGCATGGCCGATTGGGCGCGCGGCCAGGGTTTCAAGGGCGCGCTGACCTACGCCGCTAACTGGGGCGGCTGGGCCGACGATGCCGAGTACCGCCGCCTGGAAACGCTGTGGCCGCATCTTGACTACATCGGCGTGGATGCCTACTACCCGCTCTTCCCCGCCGGCTACAGCGGGCCGACCGACGTGGACACGCTGGCCGGCGCGTGGCACCGCAAAGGCATTGACGTGGATTGGTGCCCGCGCATTGACGAGGATCTGATCGCCCTCAGCAAAAGCGCCGGCAAGCCGCTGATCTTCGCCGAAATCGGCTACGGCAACCACCAGCAAGCGCCGATGGACCCGATGCGCGATGCGCGGCCCGACGATGTGGCCGACGAGCAGTTGCAATTGCGGCTGGGCCAAGCGTTCCGGCAAAAGTGGGGGCCGGTGCCACAATTCCAGGGCTATTTCTGGTGGGAAGCGTGGCTGCAACCGCCCGCGCCGCCCGCCATCAGCCACGACATCATGGGCCGGCCCATTGAGAAGGTGATCTTCCAGCCCTTGCCCGGCGAAGGCGGCACGCCCGCGCCCACCCCCGCGCCCACGCCGGTGCCGGTGCCCGCGCCCACCCCTGCGCCGAGCGGTACACCCACGCCGCCGCCCAGCGTGGGTTTCAGCAAAGCGCCCAGCGTGGCCGAGATCCTGGCCCGCAACGGGGTCCACGCGCCCAATTGCCCCTTCCCGCAGTTCAGCCGCACACCGGGCGGGGCCAGTGACGGCGCGGCTGCCTGCTGGGCGCGCGTGCAAGCGGCCAAAGCGCACTGGATCAAGCTGCTCTATCCCGACCACAATCGCGCCGATGCCGAACACGCCCGCGCGCTGGGGCTACAGGTGCTGGTGCGCGCGCCCGGCGATGGCTTCCCCAGCGTCGAAAGCGTGCAGGCCATGATCACCGAGTTTCGCGGCGTGTGTGACGTGATCGAGGTCGGCAACGAGCCGTACATGAACGACAAGTATCACACGATGGACGAGGTGTACTGGAACCATGCCTGGTATCTGGAAACGATCTGGGTGCAGTGTGGCGACGCGGCACACGCGGCGGGCATCCAACTGTGTACGCCTGGCTGGCAGGCCGGCATCAACGCGCCCACCGCCGCTGTGGTCAACAGCCAGGCGCTGGCCGACCGCCTGAAAGCCGTCTACAGCAAGTATGACGCGATTGGCCTACATTGCTACGATGTGTTTACCCTCGCCACCCCCGCCGCGCTGGACCGCATAGATCGCTGGCACGCCCTGTTCAACAAGCCGATCTATATCACCGAATACGGCATCGCGGCGCGCTACCTGCTCCCCGGCCAGACCAGCCCCGGCGCGCAACCGGCCAGCGACCTGGAAAAGGTCAACCGCTATGCCGCGTTCCTGCGCCGTGTGGCCGGGCTGCCCTATGTGCAAGCGGCCTTCCTGTTCCTGGTCGGCGGCACGCGCGACTGGGCCAGCTTCCGCAACGGCGCGTATGACCCCAACGGCGACAGCAGCTACTGGCTCGACGAGGCCGCCTACGCCGCGTTGGGCAGCGCGCTCACCGACAGCAGCCGCGACCTCGACGGCCTGGGCGCAGGGGCTGAGGGCGCAGAGCGCGACCTGGGCGGTCGCCCACACGGCCCCGACTATCCGATCAACAGCGTGCCGACGATCAGCCCGGCGGTGTTTGCCGGCGTGCTGCAACACCACAACAGCCCGGCCTTGCAGGAAGCCGATGCGCTGACCTACTACCGCGCCGCGCAAGACCGCGGCATCAACCCCGCCGTCGCGCTGGCCTTTTTCGAGCATGAGAACCAGTGCGGCACCTGGCAGCCCATCGCCCAGGCCAAAAACTGGGGCAACCTGCGCCCGCGCAACGACGGCACCATTGGGCGCGCCGTCCGCAAAGCCCCGTTCCCCGATGTCGGGCTGTTCCGCGTCTATGATCGCTTCCTCGACGGCCTGCTGGACTGGTGCGACCTGATGCACGATGTCTATGCCGGCAACACGATCCGCCAGATGCTGAAGCGCTATGCGCCCGCCGCCGACGGCAACGTGCCGGAGAAATACGCCGCTATCGTGCTGGGGCGCATCGCCGAATGGGACCAAGCCAGCGGCGACTTCACCCCGCCGGGCGTGCCGCCCGTGCCCGCCCCCGTGC
>JALYUO010000070.1 GCA_030853735.1 Chloroflexota bacterium | reverse complement strand
ATCGGCGTGGAGCCGACCGGCGCGGCCAGTATGAGCGCAGCCTGGGCCGCCGGCGCGCCCGTTGCCCTGCCCGGCGTGCAGACCATCGCCCACACCCTAGCCCCACGCCGCGTCAGCGCCCTGACCCACGACCTGACGCACCGCTACGTGGACGGCATCGTGCTGGTGGAAGATGCCGCGCTGGTCGCCGCCATGCGCCTGTTATGGGCCGAGGCCAATCTGCTGGTCGAACCCAGCGGCGCAGCAACTCTGGCCGCGCTGCTGGCCGGGCGGGTGCCGCAAGCCGCCGTCGCCCGCCACACGGTCGCCCTGGTCTGCGGGGCCAACATAGATGCCGATCCGGCTATTACCCTGGCAGCGGGCGTGTAAAGCACCTAACATAAATCTATCAAATCTACCAATAAATGACCCTAAATAAGGCGTATACGGGTAGAATATGCTAAATGCGGCAGATTTATATGCAATATTAACCTGTGACCCCTTGCCGCGCCCGCCGACAACATGGTACACTGAGGGACGTTAGCTGTCTATTCCCACGCCTATGCAGTGAAGGATGCGGTCCTATGATTATGATGCCGGTCTTTGCCATGATCGTCGGCTATGCGCTGGCGATCATCATTCTCACCCACTACGCGGCAGCGCCGGCGCGCCGTACCCATGAACTGATCTGGGGCATCTCGTTCTGGCTGTTCGGCTTGGGCGCGATGGCGGCTGTGTTTGGTGCAGCCGTGGGCTGGCATGATCTGCTGGCGCGTGTGTATTACATCAGTGGTGCGATCTTGGCTGTCACCTACCTGGGCTTGGGTGAAGCAATCCTGCTTTGGCCGCGAATGACAAGAGTTTCACTGATTATTGGCGCGCTGTTTACGCTGCTCACACTGATCGTGCTGCTAACGGCCCCCATTGATAAAACCCTGCTAACGACTGACCAGCCTTGGACAGCAGTGGCCCCGAAGGGCAAAGTAACGCTGCCCGGCATCCTGGCCGGGGTCAGCAATACGTTGGGTACGCTGCTCATAGTCGGCGGGGCACTCTACTCGGCGTGGGTGTTCTGGCGCAAGGGTATTCAGCGCCAACGCATGATCGGCTGTATCCTGTTAGCGGTCGGCACGCTAGTGGTTGCCTCCGGTGGCACAATTGCGCGCACGCTGCATGAACCGTTCTTCCTCTACCCCTCAATGGCGCTGGGGGTGTCCATCATGTTTATCGGCTATCTCCAGACCACGCGCGTCCCTGTCGCCAAGCCGCTGGCCCAACCGTCGTAAGCGCCAGAGTACAGCCGTTGGCGATCCCGCAGCCGTTGCCGGACCCGCCACAGCACCAGCACTCCTGATTCGCCGTCCCCGCCGCGCCCCAAAAAGCTGCCCAACCGCGCGGTACTGCCTAACAAGGCACGCACTACGCGCAGCGGTTTCTACGCGCCCCCCCCTCCCCGGCTATGTTGCTGGGGAGGCGGGGTGCTGTACCACCTTAGGGTACTAGAGAACCGGCGGTTCGCCGGGGCCGCCATGTCCTTCGCGCCGACCGCGGGCGCGTTGCGGCGGCTCCACCGGGCTGTTGACCGGGACGAGGAAGGCTTCCAACTGCTGTCGGGTGTCGCTCACGATAGCTTGCAGGCGGGTCAGTTGGGCGGGGTCGCCGCCCGCCGCCATCACGGCGGCTACTGCGGCCCAGAGCAGTTTTGCGGTACTCACCGCTTCTTCGCGTAGCACTGCCAATTCCGGCGGCACCTGCCGTCCGCGTGGCCCGTGCGCTCCCGGTCCGAAGCGGCCCCAGCCGCGCGGTCCGCCGGTCTCTTCGGCGTGCCGCTGATGTTCGGCCAGCGCCTGCCGCCCGGCCTCGGTGATGGTGTGGACCTTTTTGCCGTCCGCCAGCCGGCTGGTGATCCACTCGCGATCCTCCATCAGTTGCAAGGACGGGTAGACAGCCCCGGCGCTGGGTGTATAGAAGCCGCCCGCTTGCGTCTCCAATTCCTTGATCATCTCGTAGCCGTGCTTGGGCCGCTCGGTGAGCAGGGTCAGCAGCTGATATTTGAGATCGCCGCGGCCAAAGGCGTGCGGGCCGCCGCGTCCGCCGAAGCCGCGCCCGCGCATCTGCCAGAGCATCTCGCCCAGTGCCGGGCCGAACGCCGGCCCTCCACCATGAAAACCGGGATGCCGCTGCCCCCAGCCGGGCTGATCGGGCCGCCCGTGCTGCTCAGGCCGGCCGTGCCGGCCGTGCTGTTCGTGGTCCCCTTGCGGGCCGCTCCAGGCAAATGCCGGGTGGCGGGGTTGCATATTCCAACGATTAAACATTCTGTTACCTCCTTGATCTTGCTGATCATGCTGATCGTGCCGGCCGTGTCGGCCGTGATGCCTGTGTTTCTCTTGCGGCCCGCCGCAGGCACATCCTGGGCGACCGGGTTGCATATTCCAACGATTAAACATTCTTGTGACTCCTTTGTCGTGGCTCTGAACGGTGCGGGGTTGGCTACCCATGAGTTTGCCGTTTGGCCTCTTCTATTTCGTACTATCTCGATATAACAAGATATATCTTATTATAGACCCAATATATCGCTTTGTCAATAGGGCGGGACTAAGAATTTGCTGCGATTTTGGTGCCCGGTCGGCGACCTCACCCCCCAACCCCCGCTCCTAAAGGGCGCGGGGAGTCAGACGGGTGCGATAGGCGGCGCAGTCGGGGCAGGACAGCTACTGCGGAGACTCCCCGCGCCCTTTAGCAGCGGGGGGTTGGGGGGTGAGGTTGCGGGCGGCGCAGGCGTGAATTTCTCTGAACGCAGTGAAGAGTCCGTTGAGGTGCCTGTTCCACCCCACCGCAGGCGTACTCCGGTGCGGGTAAGTCGCCAACCTGCTACAAGATCACAGGGCAACAGATTCTTCGCCGCGCGCAGTAGTCTGGCAAGGCGGTTTTGTCCTGTTCCTGCCAGCGTCGCCTGCCGGCCCGCGCAATGAATTGCGCTACTACAGTCGCTCCCCAACGTACCAAATCACCGCTGCCGCTCTACTCCGTAGTCCGGCCAGGGATCTTTATCCGGGTGGCTGGGACTGTAGCCGCGCACGGCGTGCGCGGGGCCGCCGACGGCACCGGTGGGAACGTGACAAATAGGGCTGGTTAGTCTACTCAGAAATCTTCGTGGATCAAGAGGTCAGCGCGCCACATCTTGCCAAGCGGGGTCGTCGGCGAGGTGGAGATTGTTGAGTTGCAGCCAGTGGTGGGAAACCGCTTCGCCCGCTTTGAGCCAAGCACGACCGAGGCCGAGGCTCAGGATCACCATCACCCCGGCGGCAAGGCGGCGGTTGAGATCGGTCATGCAGGCGGCGCGAGGGGTCAGTCCATCAGCTTCATAGAGGCGAATGTCAGTCACCGAGAGGTCCAGGTCGAAGCCCTCGCTGCGAAACTGGGCGCGCACTTTGCCGTCGGCCCCGATATAGAGGACCGGCCGCACGCCGGCGAGGCAACCGAGTGAGGCTTTGCCCTGGCCCACATCCACCGTCGCCCCGTGACCGTTGGGCCGCAGGTCCGGTCCAAACAGATCGCGCAAGCGCGTGGCCGAGACCAGAGTCAGGCTGCGCCAGAAATCGGCGGGGGCGAGCGACTCCACGCGGCGGGCCTTGAACCGCTCAAAGCGGTAGTCCTCCCACTCCGGCGCTTGGCCCGCCGGCTTGACTTGGCCCAAGTCCGCGACGGCGGCGATGTCAAACGGGCCGCGTTCGCGCACCAGCAGCACGGTGCCCAGCCGCCCACTCTCCGACACCGGGCGCACATGGCGACCCGTCGCCAAGTCCACCCCAGCCACACAAATGTAGCCCGGTTGCATCCGTGTCAGATGGTTGACGACAATCCGCATAAGCACCTCGACTCACAGGGTAGCGTTGGCAACCAGTATAGCACACCATACTACGCTGGGCAAGCGGGGCCGCCGACCTAACCCCCCAACCCCCTTCCCTACGAAGGA
>JALYUO010000068.1 GCA_030853735.1 Chloroflexota bacterium | reverse complement strand
TCCTTCGTAGGGAAGGGGGTTGGGGGGTTAGGTCGGCGGGTGCCTAACGCCTTGCCCACCCGCATACCACATAGGCTATAATGGGGCGATGCACAACCCCTTGCCGTCGCCTGCGCCGCGTCCGCCTGCCTATAGCTGGTGCCTGCTGATCGCCCTGGCCGGGCTGGGGGTGCTGTTGACCATGTTCAGCACTGTCTGGGGGGCCGGCGCAACGCCCGATTCGGCCACTTATGTCAGCGCCGCGCGCAATCTTCAGACCGGGCACGGCTTGCGCGTGCAATCGGATATTCACCAGAGCCAGCAATATTACACGAGCGGGCAATTCGGCAGCCTGCCCGTTGCTACGGATGCCGACACGCCGCCCGGTGTGATCTCGCGGCCTCTGACCCAATATCCGCCCCTGTTCTCGCTGCTGCTCGCGGTCCCTGGCGTGTGGGGCGTGGACCCTCTGAGCAGTGCGCGCTGGCTAAACAGCCTACTGTTCGCGCTCAATATCCTGCTAGTCGGTGGAGCGATCCTACGCTATAGCCGTGGCCCCGTCTGGCCGGCAGTGGTCGGCGCGTTGCTGGTGCTGACCCAGCCGGATCTGCTGACGATCCACGCGATGGCCTGGTCGGAAGCGGCTTTCATCCTATTTGCTCTCGTGGGCTGCTTGGCGCTGGCCGCCTACCTGGATGGCGGTCAACGCCGCACGCTGCTGCTGGCGGCGGGCGCGGTTGGGGCGGCGAGCCTCACGCGCTATGTGGGGGTGGTGCTGATCCTGACGGGTGGCGTGGGCCTCCTGGTGCTGAATAGCCGACCGATCCGCCGGCGGATGGGGGACTTGCTGCTGTTCGCGGCCATTGCTGGGGTGCCGCTAGTCGCTTGGTTGCTCCGCAATGCGGCGCTGGGCGGGTCGTTTGCCAACCGTGAAGCAGTGTATCACCCCCTGATGTGGCCGGGCTTCCGGCAAGCCCTGCTGACGGTGGCGGGCTGGGTTGCACCATTTGCCGGCGCGCATCCGCTACGGATCGGGGGTGGGCTGTTGGCGCTGTTGGCGCTGGGCGTGGCCGGCAGCCTCGTGGCGTTGGGCCGCACCGCGGCTGGGCGGCGCAGCCATGCGCCCTTGCTGCGCTTCTCGCTAGTGTTGTTGCTGTTTATGGGCCTCTATGGGCTGTTTCTGATCTTCACCATTTCACTGTATGATGCGGCCACGCCGTTAGATGGGCGCATTCTTTCGCCGGTGTTTGTCGCCGGACTGGTCCTGGTGCTGATCCATCTGCAACAGGCGATCAGCCGAGGGCGCGTGGCCCGCTGGATGGGGCTGCTCTGCTTGGGCTTGGCGGTGCTGCCCATCGGCGGCTATCTCGTGCAGAGTATGCCGCAGGTGAGCAGCGCGCACCGTAGCGGCCTCAACTACACCGGCCGTGAGTGGCGGCAATCGGACACGATACGCCGGGTGGCGGGGCTGCCGCCGGCGGCGCTGATTTACAGCAACGCACCCGACGCGATTTATCTGCTCACCGGGCGCAGCGCGAACCTGCTGCCGCCGCACGCGAATATCTACACTCAGCGCGCCAACGCCTATTACTCAAAGCAAATGGCCTTGATCCGCGCCCAGGCGACGCAGCAGCCGGTGTTCCTGGTCTATTTCCGCACCGTGTACCGAATGTATCTGCCGGTAGAGGCCGAGTTGCAGCAGGCGTTCCTGCTTGGTGCGGCGCAACCGGGCAGCGACGGCGTGATCTATCCGTTGCTCGCTGCCGCATCAGTTGGGCCTGTGCCCTGACTGGAGGAGTAGCGATGTCTACAGATATGTTGAGCCGACCATCCCCGGTGGACCTTGTGCCTGTAGCACCGCAGGCAACCCGGTTGGTGACTTACAATGTGTATAACGGCCGGAACAAAAAGCGCGATACCGCCGCTTGGGCGCAAATGCTGACCGAGTTGGTGCCCGATCTTCTGTTTGTGCAGGAGGCTCCTGACCCGCACGGCAGTTGGGGGGAGGAGTTTGGTGGAACGCTTACCGATCCGACGTGTCTTTGGGCGGAGGTGCCGGGGATGAAGTGGGGCAGCGGGTTGGCGGTGCGGTCCGGTCGCCTGACCCCGCTGCCGATCCCAGCCGACTTCACCGGCTGGGTGGTGGGCGCGCAGGTAGAGGGGCGGGCTTGGCCGGGCATTGGCCGTGCCCCGGTGTGGGTCTACAGCATTCACGCACCCAGCCGCCCCCAGCGGTCGAATTATGTGGCTGAGGTTGGGCGCATCCTGGATTTTATCGCGGCGGCTGCGCCCCCTTGCCCGCTGATCCTGGCCGGCGATTTCAATGTGGTCACGGGTCTGCGTGCGCCGGGGGCCACTCCCGCGACTTCCGCTGGAGAACGTGCGCTGCTGGAACGCCTGGGCACAACTTTCGGGCTAGTGCCCTGTTGGCAAACCGCCCACCCTGGCGAGCCACTTGCCCGCACGTTGCGCTGGCTACACCGTATTGATTCCCAGCCCTACCATTGCGACGGCGTGTTTATACCGGCGGCCTGGGCCGGCGCGCTCCAAGCGTGCAGCGTGTTGGAAGATGCGGCTTGGCTGGGCCGCAGTGATCACAATCCGGTAGTCGTTACACTTGGGGGAGGAATAGTTTGATGGACGAGCCGAGCTTTGAGTTTGACAGTGGAGGCCACCCGATCCATCCCGGCGGTCGCTGGACGTTGACCCTCACCGGCAGCGGCACGCTGACCTTGCGCCATAGTGCGTTTGGTAGGCAGACCGCGTTCGGCCCTTTTGTGCTGCCCACCGCCGAGTACGACCTGCTCTGGCAGCGTATCCGCGCCCTCGATCTGGCCCACCCACCGCCCGATCCGCAGCGTCCCGTGCCCGACGAGTATTGCTATGGCTTCCTGCTGCGCGCCGGCGGCACGGTGCAGCGCATGGCGGTCTGGGCGCACATCGCGCAGCACTACCCACCCATCCAGGCGTTTGTCGCCGCCGTCACGCCGTTGATCGCCCACTACACCGGCCAAGTACCCCTGATCCGTTAGTTCCGGCGATACCAGCGGGTAATCACCTGCCGGTATCGCCGGGCTGCCTGCCACTTCCTAGTGCGATCCCATGAAAAACGCCTCTAGCGCGGGGGCAAGCGCCTCTCCAGATAACTCATGCTTTACGTGTGCCGTAGCTTTTGGTTGCTTTGTGGCACTTGTCGCACAACAGTTCCAGATTTTCTAAGGTATTGTTCCACGGATTGCCGTCTTTGTGATGCGTGTCACCTTTCGGTGCGTACACCCCACAGTTCGGACAGTGGAAGTTCTCCCGTAGCCGCACGCTTTCACGGGCGTTTCTGTATTCTGTTGTTTGATGTGGGTTCTCTCCTTCCGGCCACGGAGTTACCTCATAGGTCGGTATTGCAGTAGGCTTGCGTGTATCTTTCAACGGTTGGTTTAGTGGGGGATCCGGTTCCTGGTGGGGTCTATGCCGCCAATGGGGCCGCCCGCTCCCGCTTACGCCGCCGTTTCGTCCCTTTTTGCACCACCGCATGGCGTTCGGCCCGCGTGACCCCCGCCCCGCGCGCCCGGCCCCGCCCTTTTCCGCGCCCTTGCGGTGCCCGCGCCGGCGTGCCTAACTCCGCCAGAATTCCCCCCGGCCCCCGCCGCGCCTGTTGCGGTG
>JALYUO010000066.1 GCA_030853735.1 Chloroflexota bacterium | reverse complement strand
GCCTGCTGCCGTGCCGTCCGCTACCGTGCTCACGCCGGATGCGCCTGCCCCGTCGCCGTTGCCCGCCGATTCGCCCACACTCGTGCCGACGCACACCGCTACGCCCACGCGCACCGTCACGCCCACGCGCACCACCACACCGACGCGCACGCCCGACCCCAACGCTACCGGCACGCCCGTCGCGCAGGGGCGCTTCGTCACCAGCAGCCGCAGCCGCAAATATTACTACTGCGCTGACGACTCGGCCTGGCACACCCTGGCGGCGGCCAATCTGGTCTGGTTTGATAGCGAAGACGCGCTGCACGCGCAATACCCCGATCTGGTGCTTCATGCTGCCTGCAAACCGTGAGGCTCGCCCGTGGTGACAGACACGGGCAGTTCCCCGCTCACGGACGGCCCGCCGCCGCGCGCGGCGGCAGTGTTGCTGCTGTTCTATCCCGACCCGCACAACGGCGCTACCACGCTGGTCTTTACCCGCCGCACCGCCCACCTGTCGAGCCATGCCGGGCAAATCTCGTTTCCCGGCGGGCGCGTAGACCCGACCGACCCTGATGCCGCCGCCGCCGCCCTGCGCGAAGCCGAGGAAGAGCTGGGCATCGCCCCCGCCGCCGTCACCGTCACGGGCCGGCTGATCCCGGTCCATACGGTGGTCAGCAACTATCTGATCACGCCGGTCATCGGCCACGCGGCAGCCCGCCCCGCCTTCCGTCCCAACCCCGCCGAGGTGGCCGAAGTGATCGAACTGCCGCTGGCCCAGTTGCGCGACCCGACCATCCACCACCGCGAGGCCCGTGCCACGCCGCGTGGCCTGTTGGATGTCCATTACTTTCAGGCCGGTCCGCACACCATCTGGGGGGCCACCGCTCGCATTCTGCGCTTGTTTTTAGACGAAGAAGCCGAGTCCGGCCTATAACTGGTCGTTGCAGGTACTTGACATAGTATCAGACTTGTGCTACATTGTTATGTAGACTTGGCAAGCATGATCAGCGCGGGAATCCGGCTCGTCGCAAGGCACCGGTGGTCGCCCGCCTTTCTGCTTCCGCCCTTTGTGCCAGTGGCTGCGGCTGGAACCGTCACTCTGCCCGCGCCCGTTGGTATTGGCCTCATCTCTTGTGCTGCGGGCCGGCGCTTAGGCCGTGCCCCCGTTTCAGCAGAAAGGAAGAAGGAACCGTGCGGAGTTTGCGACCCTTATCTCTCGCCGTCGGGCTACTGCTGCTGGGCGGGGTCTTTGGCCCCCTGGCCGCCACGTTGCCCGCGCGCGCCGCCTCCACGACCATCGAAATCACCGATGTGTATAATCCGGTAGCCCAGGCCGACGAGTGGTTCCAGCTGTATAACATGAGCAAAGGCTCGCTGACCCTCACCGGGTGGAGCGTTTGCACCAGCACCACCTGCGTCAGCCTGCCCACCACCACCATCGAGTCGTTCAGCCTCGCCAAGTTCAAGGCCAGCGCCCTCACCGGCTGGCCGGCCAAAGGCATGGACGGCGCGAACGATATGCTGGGTATCAAAGACCAGGCCGGCAAGCCGGTAGACTCGCTGAACTGGGGCACGCCCGTCACCACCTGGAAGAACTACGAGGCGTTCAAGGATATGCTCTGGACCCCCGGCATCAAAGCGCCGGACCCAACCGCCAATCAGTCCTTCTTCCGTATGGCCCTCGCCAGCGACAACGATAAGCCGACCGATTGGTTGAGCAACATCAAAGGGCAGACCGGTGGCCCGGCCGCTACGGCCACGCCGGCTCCCGCCACCACCGCCGCCCCGCTCACCAACACCGTCACCCCGCCCAAAACCGTCACCAAGAACCCGACCACCGGCGGCGAGTTCCCCTTCCTGCTGGCCCTCGGCCTGCTCGGTGCGCTGGCCGGCATCCGCTACTTCCGCCGTGGAGTCACCACCCCGCGCAACAGCTAAGTTGCCCTGACCCCGGACCCCCGTCGCTCTCAGCGGCGGGGGTTTCCTGTGCGGATTGTGGATTGCGGAATGCAGACGACACCACGGAGACACGGAGACACGGAGATTGCCATGGTCGGGTGGCGAGAGCAAGCCTGGTATTCTGAGTAAGCGGACCAGGGCTAGTTGTCCGCAGGGCCACAGGTGTTATAGTCTTTCAGATCATGATCTAGAGCTTAGGAAAGAGGAGTTCGCACCCCCAGGTGCGAACGACGCGCTGCCCTCGGAGTTCGCACCTAGGGGTGCAAACTCCTCAGTGGCGGCGGGGCCAACCGCTTCTCCAGATCATTATCTGAAAGACTATAGCAGCGCACAACGTGCGCGGAGCCACAGATGTAGCAGCGCACGGCGTGCGCGGGGGCGCAGGTGTTAGCAGCGCACAACGTGCGCGGGGGCGCAGGTGTAGCAGCGCACGGCGTGCGCGGAGCCACCGGCAGTAAGGCTGGGCAGCAGGACAAGCCTAAACACTTCCTACCCAACAAGCGAACCTATCGTCGTATTCCGCAATCCGCAATCCGCAATCCGCAATTCAGGAGACCCGCCCATGCCCGATGGTCGCACCCACGACATCATCACCGTCGTCACCGCTGCCGTGGGCGTGCCTGCCGCCCTTTCTGTGCCCAGTGTGACCCCCGGCCAGGCCGGTGTCCTCGCCGCAGCCTACCTGCTGTCCGGCATCCTCTTTTCCTGCGACCTCGACCTGCGCTCGGCACCCTACTTGCGCTGGGGCCGCTTGCGCTTCATCTGGTGGCCCTACCAGCGTATCATTCACCACCGCGCCGTCTGGTCGCACGGCCTGATCATCGGTCCCGCGCTGCGGATTATTTACTTTGTCGCGGTGATATTCGGCCTGCTCTATCTCGGCCTCAGTCTGGTCAACCTCTTGCAACCCATCGATCCCAGCGGCACCAGCCTGCGCGCCGCTCAATGGATCGAGGGCTACGTCCAACGCCACCCCCTCGTCGTCGGCATCGCCCTGCTCGGCTTCATCCTCGGCGGGGCCAGCCACTCCATCGCCGACTGGATCAGCACCGGCTCCAAACACCTGCGCCGGCGGCTACGCTAGTGTTGAGTGTTGAGTGTTGAGTGTTGGGTGTTGAGTGTTGAGTGTTGAGTTATTTCTATAGATGCTATAGCTGATGCAAACGCGGCGTTCTCACCATTGATCGGTCAGCACGCCGCGTCTATCACTCAACACTCAACACTCAACACTCAACACTCGTCACCGCACGTCCCAGGTGACGAACGTCGTGGGCTGGGTGTCGTCGTTGACATAAATATCGGCGCGGTAGCGGCCCACCACCCAGGGCTTGGCTTGCTGGAAGGCAAAGCCCACCCAGAATCGCCCATCGCGGCCCGGTGTGCTGGTCCGCTCGTCCAGCAGCGATAGGGTGCCGTCGGGGGGGCCGTAGAGGTGAACGCGCACGCGGCGCACCGCATTGGGGCCAAACGTGGCCTCCACCGCCAGCGCGAAGGTATCGCTTACGCCATAGCTCGTCGCGGCATCGCACCGGCCCGTGTCAATGGATTTTTGGCATAACTGGCCGTTCACGGTCAGCGCGCCGTTGTTGGCCGTCGCGCCGGTCACGCCGGTGCCCGTGTTGTCGCCGGTCTGCGGGCTGCTGCCGTAGCTGCCACTGCCGCTGCCCAAATTCGCGTTATTACCGCCGGTCGTGCCGCCGGGGGTGGTGCCGGGAGTGGGGCCGCCGGTGGTGCCACCGCCGGGGTTGCCGATCACGCCGGGGTTGCCGACCGGCTGATAGCCGCCCGGCGGGGTCGGCAGCGGCGGCAAGGGTCCTAGCGTCGGCACGCCCAAGATCCCTGCACCGGCGGTGCCGGTCCCCCCAGGTGCCCCCAGGTTCAGCCCTGTGCCGGGTAGGGCCGTGATCGGCGTACCCTGGCTTAGAGCGGTCGCTACGGCGTGGGCAGTAGCGGTCGCTTGCGCGGGCACCAAGCGATCCGCGCTGCTCGCCCCGCTGCTCACGCCCGTGCCGGTGCGGGCCGACCCCAGCCCGATCATGTTGCCGGCCCGCAACAGGCCGATCAGCACAAACACCAGCAGGATCGTGCCGACCGCGCCCAGCAAGGCCAAGCCATGCGTGCTGCTCGTCACCACGGGGCGCACGGCCCGCGCGGTGCCGGCATACGCCGTGTAGCCGGGATCGACCCCGCCCGCCGCCAGCGTGGGGTTGACCAGCACTTCGCCGCAGCGCGGGCACACGGTATCATCGTCGTAAAAATCACGCCGCAGTTGGCTGGACGGGCAATCGGGGTTAGGGCATCGTTTCATCGCAGGCTCCCGACCGCGCGTGCGGTCTGCGTGTCCCATGCGCGCCGCTGCTCGTCGGCAGGCCGCACATCGGCTATAATAGGGCACGACCCATTGCGTCACGAAAGGCCGCCCATGCTAACCGACCATTTACGATTCGGCTATACCCCTAGTATACACCTTTTGCCGCTATTGCACCCACTGCTGGCCGGCTGGGTCTATCCCACGGGCCTACAGCTGGATTTGGTGGCCCTGCCGCCCGCCGATTTGGAGCAGGCGCTGGCTGCCGGCGACCTCGACGGCGGTCTGGTCCCGCCGCTCACCTATAGCCGTCTGCGCGGTCGCCTCGAAGCCATGCCCGGTGTCGGCCTGGCAAGCGAAGGCCCCAACAGCATGGTCGTGCTGCAAAGCGCCGCCCGCCCCGACAGCCTCGACGGCGCGACCGTGACCATCGATCCCAGCGCCGTCGGCGGTCCTGGTCCCGCTCTGCTCACCACTCTGGCCCGCCCCTATTTCGACATCACCCTCACCCTCGACCCACCCGACGATTCAACTGTAACTCAACACTCAACACTCAACACTCAACACTCCGTCGTCCTCTACGCGGGTGACGCGGCGGTGCGTGCCCGGCTACCCTGGTTGCGCTACGAAGCGCGTTTCAGCCCCAGCACCCTGGCCGCCGAAGAGCGCGCCCTGGCGAAAGGCCGGCCCCTGGCCCCCGATCCACAGCCCGCCGCCGCGCCCGACCCCGCTACGGCCGGCTATGCCGAAGACCTCGGTGCGGCTTGGTGGATCTATAGCGGCACGCCGATGGTCTGGGCGCTCGGCGTAGTGCGTGCCACGCTCCTGGAGCAACCGCAGGCCGTCGTCGCCCTCGTGCGCGCGTTCGAGGCCAGCCGCACTGCCGCCCGTGAACAAGCCGCCACCGTCTTGACCGCCGCCGCCGGCATCGCCGCCGTGCCCGAAGCCGTCGTCCAGGCCATCTTCGACCGCCAACGCCCTGACCTTGATGCCCGCGCGCAGGGGGGTCTCGCCGCGTTCTTGCGCGCCAAACCGTAATGCGGTGCTACGGAACGGACAACACGGAGACACGGAGATTAGCATAGGTGGGTGGGCTGATTCAGCCGTGGGGTGGCGCGAGAAAACTGCCCCATGAAACGCAGTGCAGACTGACAACTCCCGTTTGCTCGTAGGCTGCATAGTTACAATTATTGTAACTACGCAGCCCCATGTGTTGCTGGATAGCCGGAGCCACCCTCCTACAATTTGATCCGCTCGCACCCAACGTGGCCTTTACGCTGAGTAGTTACCAATTATTTGAATCTTCGTGTGCTTCGTGGCTTCGTGGTGCAATCCGTCGTCACACACGGCTGTCAATCACCCCGCGTTGACGGGGTGCGCGCCCGTGTGGTAGACTGGCCCTATGGACACACCCCCTGACGGCGCAACAGTGCGCGGCTATGAGGAGGAGCGCGACGGCAGCCAGTGGATCGTGCTGGACAACGGTGAGTCGCACCTCGAACTGGATGCGACGCATGGCGGGCGGCTGGTCACTTGGGACTACCAGCCGGCTGATAGCGCGCCGATCCGCCTATTGAGCGCACCCGACGCGGCGATCACGGCGGGGCCGGCGCTGCTGACCAGCAGCGGCCAGACCCCCGAACTGAGCGCCGGGCTGGGACCGGCTTCGCCGTCGGGCCTGGGCGACCACTTTTTGCCGCTCACCGTGGCCCAGCGCAGCTTTGCCCTCGGCCAAGCGCGCGAACTGGGCACTTTCGCCGCCGGGCCGTTCGAGTCCACGCTCTATGCGCCGACCCGCGACCAGCAGGTGGTGGCCTTGCGCGCGGCGGGCGGCATTCGTGGGGCCAAGCGCATCACGCCGCTAGTCTTGCTGAAGCGGCTGACGTTGGGCCGACCCGGCGGCGAGATCAGCACCCATTACCGTATTGACAACCCCGAAGCCAAAGCGGTGCAGATCTATTTCGGCGTAGAGTTTTGCTTCGCCCTGAGCGCGACGGCGGGCGAATCGGACCTGCCGGCCTATGAGTTTGACGGCGTGCGCGAACGCGGCGGCTATGGGGCCAGTGGCATCGCCCGCGAAAGCACCAGCGTGACCCTGCTCGACCCGCAGCCGGACGTGACGATCCGCCTAGGCTGGGAGCGCCCGGCCAATGTCTGGGTTTGCCCCTACCCGGCGGGCGCAGCGGGCGCGGCGATTCGCGGGGCCAGCGTCGTCGCCGTCTGGGATTTGCGCTTGCCGCCCGACGATAACTGGGCGGTCAACCTCTGGCTCCAGGTTGGTCCCAGCGGCCCGGTGGCCCCGCTCGACCCGGCGCTGATCGCGCGCATCGCCCGCCCGGAGTCGGAAGACGAGCCGTGGAAGCCGGCGGGGAAATAAGCCATGAGCTGGGTAGATGTCACGATCCTGACCGCGCTCATCACCGGCACCGCGCTGGGCCTGTTTTGGGGCTTGCTGCGCCAGATCGCCTCCACTTTCGGCCTCGTCCTCGCCATTTTTCTGGCCGGCACTTGGTATAAAGGCGTGGCCGGGTTCCTCTACAACGACGGCAGCGGCCTGATCAACAGCGAAAACATGGCGAACATCGTGGCCTTTGTGCTGATCGTGGTCGGCGTGAGCCTGACCATCGGCATCGTCGTTTCGATCCTGCGGACGGTGCTGGGCTTGCTGTTCCTCGGCTGGCTGGATCATTTGCTGGGCGCGCTGCTGGGCTTGGTGCAGATGCTGTTGCTGCTGGCCGTGATCATCATCGCCGCCACGGTGTTCCCGGTGCCCGGCCTGTCCGATGCGGTGCAGCAATCCAACCTAGCCCCGTTGGTGGCCCAGCCGCTGTCGTTTATCGTAGACTGGCTGCCGCCGGAGTTCCAGGCGTTCCGCTTCCTGGCGAACTTCAACCGCTAACGCTGCCACCGTGGACCCTTTTGCCGCCCGCCCCGACCGCCCCAGCCACTACGGGCTTGCCGTGTCTCGTGCGTTGTCCTGCGAGGGCGACCGATGAGCGATCCCCTCACATCTGCGGATCATGTGGCACGCGCCAACGACCTGCGCGATCTCAAACGCTACGACTTAGCCCTAGTGGAAGTCCAACAGGCGTTAGCGTTCGATCCCGACAATGCCGAAGCTCATGTGGCGGGCACCTGGATCTTGAAGGGGCAGGAACGGTATGGGGCAGCCGAAGCCGCCGCCCGCGCTGCATTAGCCGCCGATCCCCATCTACCCGCCGCGCACCATGCGCTGGCCTGTGTCCTTTGGCAGTGCCACCGCTTAGACGAAGCCGAGGCCGCCTTCCGCCTGATGTTAGCGTGTCCGCAAGACCATAACGAGGCGTTCTATCGCGCTAACTATGCCCGCCTATTGATCGCGTGGAACCGCGTTGCCCCAGGACTAGAGCTGGCCGACAGCGCCCTGGCCTGCCAACCCAATTTGGCGTATGCTCACGAGGTACGCGGCCACGCGCTGACTGCATTGGATCGCGGGGCCGCCGCCGCCGTCGCCTACCGTGATGCCCTGCGGCTCGATCCGCGCAATTTTGCTGTCCTCCGTGCGTTGGGCCGTCTGGAGTTGCGTGCTGGGCAGCCTAGCATTGCCGTGGATCTGTTGCAGGATGCGTTGCGCTTGCAACCGACCGACGCAGATACGCACGAAGATTTACTGCGGGCGCTTCATGCCCGGCAGCCGATCTATGGTCGTCTGGTGAGCTGGAACCTGCGCCATAAGCGCCGACCCTCGCAGGGCGCGCGGGCGGCGCTGTTACTGCTCGTTTTTGTGCTGCCGGTGGTCAATAGACTACTCCATTCCTCCCAGCCCCTGCATTTGACATTGGGCGCAGCTTGGCAATGGGCTATCGGCCTGTTCCTGGTGGGCTGGGGATCGCTACTCCTCGTCTTTGAACCCCTACCGTTGCTATATAATCTGCTGCTGTGGCGTGATCCGTTGGGGCCGCAAGTGCTGACCGGGGAACATCCTGAGCCACTGGCCGACGGTGTGCTGTGGACCGTCGTAGTCAGTGTGTTGACCGGCTTCGGCTGGGCTTTTACGCTTGGCTGGGGAACAACACCGGGCACTTACCTGTTCGGCTTGTTTGGTGTGGGCTTAATGGCGTTTTTTCTAATGCCCGCCCTGTATCGCAAACTGCCCAGCCGGCTGACCCGCCTGAGCTATACGGTCCTCTGTCTCTGCTGTGTCGGTGCGGTGTTGAGCATTGCCGCCAATGCCGACCTCTGGTTGATCGCAGACACACTGTTTTTCTTTTTAACGCTGTCGATCTTCGTGGCTTCCCTGCGTGTGCGAGAAGAACAATGAAACAGCCCACCAGCGCCGACCATGTGGCGCGCGCTGACGACCTGCTGGCGCTGGAACGCTACGACCTGGCGTTGGCCGAGGTGCAGGCGGCGCTGGCGCTCGACCCGAACAATGCCGAGGCCCATGTGTCGGGCGCGTGGATCTTGCGCGCCCAGAAACGCTATGCGGATGCCGAGGTTGCGGCCCGCGCCGCCCTAGCTGCCGACCCGCATTTGGCCGGCGCGCACAATATCTTGGCCTGCGTGCTGTGGAGTTGGGGGCGCTTTAAGGAGGCGGAGGCCGCTTTCCGTATCATGCTGACGGCGACCCCCGATCATAATGAGGCGCTGTTTCGCACCAATTACGCCCGCCTGTTGATTGACCTGAACCGCGCGCCGGCCGGCTTGGCGATGGCCGAGAGCGCGCTGGGTCGGCTCCCCCACTTGGCGGTGGGCCATGAGGTGCGCGGCACGGCGCTCGTTGCGCTGGACCGCGCCGCCGAAGCCGCCCTGGCCTACCGGCGCACGCTTGAGATCGATCCGCGCAACTTCAACGCGCTCTACCGGCTGGGCCGGCTGGAATTGCGCGCCGGGCATTCCGCCGCCGCGCTCGATCTGTTCCGCGACGCGCTGCGCTTGCGCCCCGCCCACGACGAAGCGCGGGCGGGGCTGGTGACGGCGCTCAAAGCGCGCCAGCCGATCTACGGTTGGCTCTTGGGCCTCTTTTTGCGCCACCAGCGTCACGGCAACCGGGCGCTGGGCCTTGTGCTGGTCGTGGTGTTTTGCACGCCCGCGCTGATCAGCATCGTGTTGGGCGCGGACAGTGCGCTGGGCAGCCTGCTCAAAGATGTGTGGCAGTGGCTAGTCGCCGCGCTCATGCTCGGCGGGCTGGGCTTCGCCTACGGTAAGCGGGTGACGGACCCGATCTTCAACACGCTGCTCCTGCTGGACCCGTTGGGCCGCCAAATCATTGACCCGGAACCGACCGATGCGGTGCGCGTGGGGGCCATAGTCGTCACGTTGGGGAGCCTGCTGCTGGGGCTGGCGCTGGGCGTGGGTCTTGGCTTTAAGAGCGCGCTGTGCGGGGCGGCTCTCAGCCTGTGCGCCATTGGGGTGTTGGCATCGCTCTGGGCACCAAATGTGAAAGAGACGGGGCCGCGCTTACGCTGGATCCTCTGGACCAGCTACGGCGCGGGATTGGCCGCTGTGTACGGCCTGGCCCTGGCCCTCATCCTGAAATGGGATGCCTTGCTGGTGGGCGCGGTAGCGGTCTTTGATTGCGCCGTGCCGGTCTTTATCGGTGCGCTGATCGCGCGTGGCCTAGCCCGGCGGCGGGCGCGATAGTGGCACCGGCGGCGGCGCTAGCGATCCTTGCGCTCCGCGTGGTAGAATAGGGGCAAGCTGATGCCCATCGCTGAGAGGAGCAACCCCGCCGATGCCCGATCCTGATGCCACTTTCGCGGCCTTGCGGGCGGCGCTGGCCGTCGATCCGCAGAACCTGCCCCTGCGCCTGCACTTAGCCGCGCTGTTGCGCGAGGCGGGCCGCGCCGCCGACGCGGAAGCCGAGTACCGCTTGGCCCAGACGCAGATCCAGGCGCGCATCACCGAGCGGCCCGCCGATGCCGCGCTCTACAACCAGTTGGCCGATGTGCAGCAGGCGCTGGGCGACGAGTGGGGCGCGCAAAGCAGCCTGGGTATCGCCCTGGCCCTCGGCGTGCTGCCAGGGGGCGGTGCCGACCTCTCCCCCAACCCCTCCCCTACGAAGGG
>JALYUO010000055.1 GCA_030853735.1 Chloroflexota bacterium | reverse complement strand
ACTGTAGGAGGCGGTTCCACCCGGCGATGCCTGCCCCGCGCCACGAGACCGCCCGCAGATCCCCAAGCATTCGTGTATTCGTGCCGCATTCGAGGCCGGCCCGCGCCCGGACTGTAGGAGGCGGTTCCACCCGGCGATGCCTGCTCCACCCCGATCCCGCCCCTTACCCCCAACCATTCGTGTATTCGTGTCGCATTCGAGGCTGGTCCGCGCCGCGCTACTCAATGTTGCCGGATCGCTTGACGTTGGGGAGGCAGGCGGGATCGATGTCCCATGCACCACGCACATTGTCGCGCAGATCGTTGTTCTCGAAGAGGCCAGCGCCACCGCTGTAAATCCAGACAGCCCAATAATCATTCTTGTGGATGCGATTGCCACGCAGGGTAGGATTTCCTTCACTCCTGATCTCCACACCGTCCCCGGCATTGGCGGTGATGTCGTTGTCTTCCAACAATCCCTGTCCGTTCTTGTTGATGTAGACCCCGCTCGCTTTGCCGTCATGGATGCGATTGCGGCGCAGCGTGGGATTACCGCCAGTCTTAATATGAACCCCGCTGAAGGCATTGGCAAAGATGTCGTTATCTTCCAGCAGCCCCTGCCCATTATTGTAGATGTATACCCCACCTTCTTTGCCGTCGTGAATGAGGTTGCGGCGCAGGCGCGGATCTGCCCCATGATGAATAGCAACACAGGCCAAACTAGTGCTGCGAATGTCGCAATCTTCTAACTCCAGACGACCTTGCTGAATATCCACACCGAACCAGCCAGTAGCGCGCCACGAACTCCCACCAGTTTGTCGCAATGTCAGATTTTGCACCCGTGCGATGCTTGTCTGGAACAGGATAACGTTGCTGCCATTAGCTTGCACTACTATCTCAGCACGCTCACCATCACCAATGATTTCCAGAGGCTTGTTCAGAAGCAGCCGCTCTGTGTAGTTACCAGGACGTACCAAAATACGGTCTCCCGGAGTTGCTGCCATGATCGCTGCACTAATGGTGGTGTAGTGTCCGGCTCTACGTAGCGGATCCACAATCAACGTGCGATACGCTGGCTCATTCAGCGAAGGCGGCGGGACAGAATCAGTAGGCTTAGGAGCTGTTAGTACCCCAACTTCAATGGCGAAAGCGCGCAATGCCTGATGGGTGCCATTCGCCTCCACCGCCGCCGCTACCAGTTCACCATCGCGGTCATGGGCACGAGTCCATTTAAGTAGCTCATAGACTGTTTCTCGCAAATTGGTGGTTGCGATGATCTCCGCTAGGTTTTCGCCCAGACCAAAGAACACCATGCGCTCCAACTCTGGATAGCTGGGGAACGCTTGGAGCAGCAAGTCATAGAAGCGACGGTGTTGCGGGCCGGTTAGTTGCATCGGAGGTCTCCTGCGGCGGGGCGGGTTGCGGCTATTATAGCCGATGGGTGGCGGGACTGTCCACAGATAGCACACCTGTCGCAGGCCGTCCCCGAATGCGGCCCGAATACCCGAATGCTTGGGGAGCCGAGGGCGAGATTGAGGCAAGCATCGCCGAGCGGAGCCGCCTCCTACAGTCCGGGCCGACCCCGTATTCGGGTATTCGTGCCGCATTCGTGGCCGGCCCGTTCCCTCACCCCACCGCCACCCGCGCCCCGTCTGCCGGCACGGTGCGGTCCTGCGCGGATGAATCGGCGTTCGGCGCAGAGTCGGTGCGGAATTGGGTATGATAGAGGCCGGCGTAGACCCCGTTGCGGGCCAGCAGGGCGGCATGGGTGCCTTGCTCAACCAGCCGCCCGCCTTCCAGCACCAGGATGGTGTCGGCGGCCAGCACCGTGCTGAGGCGGTGGGCGATCACGAGGCTGGTGCGCCCCTGCATCACCCGTTCCAGCGCCTCCTGGATCAGGGCTTCGGTGCGGCTGTCCAGCGCGCTGGTGGCCTCGTCCAGCACCAGGATGCGCGGATCTTTGAGGATCACGCGGGCGATGGCGATGCGCTGCTTTTCGCCGCCCGACAGGCGGTAGCCGCGCTCGCCCACCACCGTGTCGTAGCCGTCGGGCAGGTCGGCCAGAAAATCGTGGATGTTGGCGGCGCGGCAGGCGGCCTCGATCTCGGCCTGGGTCGCGGCGGGGCGCGCATAGAGCAGGTTGGCGCGGATCGTGTCGTGGAACAGATAGCTCTCTTGCGTCACCATGCCGATATTGGCGGTCAGGCTGTCCAGCGTCACCGTGCGAATGTCGTGGCCGTCCACCAGGATGCGGCCCGCCGTCACGTCGTAGAGGCGCGGCAGTAGGTAGGTGATGGTCGTCTTGCCCGCGCCGCTGTGGCCCACCAACGCCACCAACTGGCCCGGCTCCACGCTGAACGACACAGCGGTTAAGGCCGAGCGCGCCGGGCGGGGGGTTGTGTCTGCCGCGTCGTCCGCAGCGGCGGCCGGGAGCGCCGGCAGGGCGGCTGGTTTGCCGGCGACCGGCGCGGTGG
>JALYUO010000041.1 GCA_030853735.1 Chloroflexota bacterium | reverse complement strand
GCGTCCCGCCGGCGGCCGGCCTGGTGATCGCGACCGGCGGTGGGGCCGCCGTGGACCCGGCGAACCGGGCGGCGTTGCAAGCGCGGGGCATATTGATCTGCCTGACCGCCGATCCCGCCATGCTGCTGGCGCGCCTGGTGGCCGACGGTGCCGCCACCCGTCCCCTACTCGGTTCCGACCCCGCCACCGCCATGCGTCGCCTGTGGGAGTCCCGCGCCGCTGCGTATGCCGCGATCCTCTGGCAGGTGGACACCACCGGGCTGACCGTGCCGCAGGTGGCGGCGGCGGCGCTGGCCGTCTACGCACGCGCCGTGCAAGCCGCCCTTACGGCTAACGGTCAGTAACAGTTCAGTCTCGTAAACCTGCCGCCCACTAATGGACGGATTGTAGGAGGCGGCTCCGCCCGCCGCTGCCTGCCCTATCTCTAGCTCGCCCTCGGTTCCCCAGTCATTCGGGTATTCGTGCCGTATTCGGGGACGGCCTGCCCCAGACTGAACAGCCACCTAACGGTCGGGTGCGGCGCAGAGTTTTGCGTACACAAGCGCGCTTGACCGACCTAACCCCCCCACCCCCTTCCCTACGAAGGAAGGGGGAGTCTACGCGGCGCGGGTCGGCATAAGCAGAACCTGAGTATAGTCCGTCTCACTCCCCCTTCCTTCGTAGGGAAGGGGGTGGGGGGGTTAGGTCGGTGCGTGCAAAACTTTGAGCCGCACCCACCGGCGCGCCAGGGAGAGCGATGCTCGCAGGGACACCCGCCGCAGACGGCGGCAATCACACAGCGATCCTCCGCCAAGCGTTGCAGAGCGTGCTGACTCAAGCGCACTTGGCGACGAGCGCGCGCGCCGTCGGCTTGGCCGTGCCGACGGCAACTCCCGGCACCTTCGCCGTGACACAAGCGGTCGGCACGGGTCTGACGGTGGGCAGCGTGCTGGTAGCCGACACGGTGCCGGGCTTGCGCGTACTGGATCTGCCCGCACCCGATGTGGGATTGCCCGCGCCCGCCGGTGCATTGTTGGTGCTGCGCGGTATGGTGAACACGGAGCCGGGAGCGGCGCTGGCGATTTGCTTGGCCGCGCTGGCCGCGTTAGTACAAGTGGGGCAAAGCATGGCCCCCGCCCCCACCCTGTCACCGCTATCGTCGCCTATCACCCGCCCGCTTGCCAAGCTCGACCCGCCGCTGCTGCCGTTGCCGTTGTTGCCTGATGCCGCCATGGTCTTGGATGCCTGGCTGCAGCGCGTGGTGGAGCGAGTCGCCGCCGCATTGGGAGCCGATCTGGTGGCGGTGGCAGTGCGCGACGCGGTGGGGGATGCCGCTTGGCGGGCCGCCGTGGGGCGACGGGCCACCGCTGCGACGCAAGCGCCCGCCGATGCGCGCCTGATCGCGTCCGTGATCGCCGCCGGCCGGCCACAGATACTGGCGGATCTTGCTGCGCCGGCCTTGCGCGCGGCTTTCCCCACGCTGGCCGCCGAAGGCGTGCGGACGGCCCTGGCAGTGCCGTTGGCAAGCGCGGGACCGGCGCACGGCGTACTGTTGATCGCGTGGCGCACGCTGCACCCGCCGACCGCCGCCGATGGGCAAGCCGTACCGCCGCTGGCCCGCGAGATCGCCGCCACGCTGGAGCAACAGGCGGCCGCTGCGCCTGCGCCGCAACAAGCCTTCCTCGAATCGCTGATCGCCCATGTGCCGGCGGGTATTGTCAGCTTCAGCGTGCCCGATTTCCGCGTGCGCCAAGCGAATCCCTTCTTCTTACAGTTTCTGGACGAGCCGTTCCGCAGCGGCGCGCGGCCCGTGCTGGGGCTACAGCTTGCCGAGTTCATCCCCCAGGCTCGGGAGAGCGGCGTGCAAGCCATTTATGAGAATGTGGCCGCAAGCGGGCAGCCTTTCACGATCAACGAGTTCGAGTTCCAGGGCTTTGCGCGCGGTGTGACCTACTGGAACTGGAGCCTCGTGCCCTTGCGCGAACAGCCGACGGGTCCGGTGAGCGGGGTGCTGCTGTTGGTGTCCGAAGTAACCACAGGGGTGCGGGCTAACCGCCGCCTCAGCGAGGCACTGGATGTGACGCGCCGGCAAGCGGCGGAACTCGACGGCACCATCCAGCAGATGGTTGAAGGGGTGGCGGTTGTTGATCGCGACGGCAATCTCACCAAGATCAACCCGGCGGGGGTGGCCCTGCTGGGGCGGGGGATCATTGCGCTGGAGCCGGGGGTAGACTATGCGGAACGTTACGGCCTCTGCGCCGTGGACGGCACGCCCTGCGCCGCCGCCGACTTGCCGCTGGAACAGGCCCGCAATGGGACGACGATCAGCGGCCAGGATCTGCTGGTGCGCCGCCCCGACGGGAGCGAACGGGTGCTCTCGGTCAGCGCCGCGCCCCTGTATAACGAGGCCGGGCGGCCCAACGGCGCGGTGGCCGTGTTCCATGACGTGACGCGCACCCGCGAGTTGGAGCGGCTCAAGGATGAGTTTTTGGCGATTGTCAGCCATGAACTCCGCACGCCGTTGGCGGCGATCTTGGGCTATAGCGACCTCATGCTGCGCGGAGCGCACGGCCCCCTGACCGCCAAGCAGACGCGCAGCCAAGAAGCGGTCAAACGCAACGCCCAGCGCCTGCTGACCCTGATCAACGACTTGCTAGACGTGTCGAAACTCGAAGCGCGTAGCGTCGAGTTGCACCCCACCACGTTGGACCTGCATGCGGCGGTGCCGAAAGCCGTGGCCGGGGTGCAAGTGTTGGCTGCCGAGCGGGGGGTCAGTCTCAGCCATGAAATAGCCGACCGTGTGCCGCCCGTATGGGCCGACGAAGACCGCTTACAGCAGGTTATGACCAACCTGCTGTCGAACGCGATCAAGTTCACGCCGTCCGGCGGCACGGTGTTAGTGCGCGTGCAGCCCAGCGCCTTGCCCGCCACTGCCCCCGCCGACCACGCGGAGTCGGCGCTGACCCCGCGTGAGGTGGCGAGCGTGGTAATCAGCGTGCAAGACACCGGCGTGGGTCTGGAGGCCGCGGCCCTGCCCCATATCTGGGATCGCTTTTACCAGGCCGATTCCACCACCAGCCGGCGCTTCGGTGGCACCGGCTTGGGCCTGAGCATCGTCAAAACCCTGGTGGAGCTACATGGCGGCCACATTGCGGCGACCAGCGCCGGAGCCGACCGGGGCAGCACCTTCCTGTTCCGCCTGCCGTTAGCGCCGTCGCTCCCAGTGCCCCCGCCCCTGCCGGATGCGACGCTGGACGCGGAGGCCGGCACGCCGGCCGCGCCGGCAGAGCCGGATACCCCGCTGGTGTTGGTAATTGAGGATAATGCCGACCTCGCCGCTATCGTGCGCGGAATGCTGGAAGGGGCAGGCTACCGCGTGGCCGTGGCCGCCGACGGCACGGCCGGCTTGGCGGCGGCCGGCCGGCTGCGCCCGGCGGCGATCCTGCTTGACCTGCTGCTGCCGCAAGCCGGCGGTTGGGATGTACTCCAGCGGCTGAAAGCCGACCCCACCACCGCCGACGTGCCGGTGGTGGTCGTCTCGATCCTCGAACAGCAGCGCCTGGGCCTGCTGCTGGGTGCGACCGGCTATCTGGTCAAGCCGCTTGACCGCGACCGCTTGCTGGGCCTCCTGCGCGGGCTGGCCCCGCCGGGCGTGACCGCCCCCCACGCGCTGGTGGTGGATGATGAGGCCGGCTTGCGCGAGGCGCTGGTCGAAATGTTGCAGGCCGCAGGCTTTGTGGTCAGCAGCGCCGAAGACGGCGTGGTGGCGCTGGAACGGATCGCGGCGGCGCGGCCCGACATCGTGCTGCTCGATCTGCTGATGCCGCGGTTGGACGGCTTTGCCGTGCTCGAATGGCTGCGCGGCCACACCGATGCCGCGATCCGGGAAGTGCCGGTGGTGTTGGTGACAGCCAAAACGTTGAATGCTACAGAACGGGCCGAGTTGGCGGCGGCGACCCAAGCCCTGATCCCGAAAGTGGGCCTGTCTCTGGGCGAGCTCTTACGGGCGATTAAGGAGACGTTGGAGAAACTAAATGTCAAACCTGATCACGACGATTCTGCTGATCCGGCACGCGGACGTACATAACCCCGACGATGTGGTCTACGGTCGCCTGCCGCGCTTCGGCCTCAGCACCATAGGCCACGAGGAAGCGGCGCGCACGGCGGCGGCGCTGGCGGGAGAGCCGCTGGCCGCGCTCTATAGCAGCCCACAACTGCGCGCCCGCCAGACGGCGGCGGCGATTACCGCCGCGCATCCTGGCCTCGCCGTCCAAGTGAGCAGCCGGCTGGCCGAGGTCCGCACCGGCTGGCAGGGCACGACCAACGAGGAGATGGCCCGCCGCCAGTTCAACTTCTACGATCCGCTGCACAGCCCCGGCGACGAGTCGCTGGACGATCTGCTGGTCCGGCTGCTGCGCTGGATCAGCGCAATGTTGGTGCGCTATCCGGGCCAGACGGTGGTCGGGGTGAGCCACGGCGACCCGGTGATGGTGGGCCGTCTGCTGTTCAGCGCCACACCCCTGACGCTGGCCGCGCTGCGCGACCGCAGCCGCTACCCGCCCAAAGGCTCGATCACGCGCCTCGTCTTCAGCGGCCAGGGCGATCCGCGCCGCCTGCCGGTCACGGTCAGCGATAGCGATCCTAGCGCGGCCACCCGCCCCAGCCTGGACGAAGACGCAGCAGCGCCGTGGGCGGCCCGCTCCTATGCCGAAGCCCAGACTTAGGACGGGCACACAACCGGGCGCGACTACACCTAACCCGTTCCCGGCAAGGGCACTAGGCAGCACTGTGGCGGGACACAGATCGCGAGGCCACGCCGCTCCGCGCCAGTAGGACGCGATAGGCGGTCAGTCCGACTAACGACAGGGCGGTGAAGCTATATAGCAGCGTCGTCCACACCGCACCGCTATCGCTGCCGCTAAAGATGCTGTGCAGCAGCGTCAACCCGTAGAGGGCATAGCTCAGACCGTGGATGGTGCGCCAACCGCGCGTACCCAGCCGTTTGCGGACGTAGAAGCTGAGGGTCACTGGGATCAGCAGGTACAGCGCTACCTGCCCGATGCCCACCCAGAAGGGCGCGTACTCGGTGCTGCCGAACGGAATCAGCAGTTGGGCTAAGTTGTAGCCGATATAGGTGTCGCCCAGCAGGGTCAGCACATGGACCAGCGCGAAGCCAATGCCCAGCAAGCTAACATATTGGTGCAAGTCAAAGGCCGTCGGCGCGCCGGGCCACAACCGTGCCAGCCGGTTCGTGATGCCTACGCCCAGCACCATCGAGGCCCAGAGCAGGGTGAAGGCGACCAGGGCGCTGGAGCGCGAAAGATACCAGTAGACATTGCTGATCCCCAGCACTTGCGAGGCCAGCGTCCCCAGCAGCAAGAGCAGCCCAACACCAATGGCGGTCAGCGCCGTCGGCAGCAGCGCCCGCTCTAACCGGCTGGGTTTGGCGGCGGTGGCGGGGCGGGCCGGGCGGGGCGGTTGTACGGGTGTCAAAGTTTCCATCGTGGTGGTCCTCACTTTCCTAGCTAGGCGTTTGTTAGCGCGACGACTTGGTGCGGGCGACCGCCTTTGCGCTGACGGGAGTCGCGGTGGCCTTGGCCTTTGCGACCGTCGCGGTGGCGGGCACCGTGGTGGCGGTGGCGGGTAGGGCGGTCGCGGTTGCCGGAGCTGCTGTTGCTGCGGCAGCGGTTGCCGAGGTCGCCGCCGGTTGCAGGGTTAGGGTCGCTTGCGCGGTGGGCAGCGGAACCTGGGTCAGGGTCGCGGTCGCCACCGCCAGCAGGGGCGGAGTCGCAGTGGCTGCCAGCATAGACGTGGGCGTAGCGGTGTCGGCGATCAGCGCGACTGCGCTGGGGGCGCTATCTGCCGCCTGCGCGGCGCGCACGGCATCCTGCTGGGCCAACAGCGCCCCGCCGCCGACCGTCGTTGCTACCGCTGCGGCGGTGATGATCCGCTTAATCGGCCCGCCGGCGACCTTGCGCCCCTTGCCCCGGCGCGGCGGCGGACCGGAGGCAGCGAGCCGGCCGGGTGCGCCGAGGCGCGCCGGGGGTTGGTTATTCGTGTGGGAAGTCAGGTCTTTCATCGTATTTCTCTCTTTCGGAACTTTTGTATTCGTCCGCTACATTGTTTGCGGTATGAGTCTATTGTAGCGGACCAGAGTTAGAACCGACCGGGGCAATCATTAGAAAAGCATGAGAGCTAAAAACGCTGGTTCAGGCAGCACATCCGGTCGGAGATCCGGCCCCGGACTCTTGCGGCTAACTGAGCACGGGCGACTAGAACTCGCCGCTACCGCTACGAAGCCCGCCTACGCGAGCTGGAGCTAGGACGGACCGTAGATCCGTCGTTGCCGGCAGATCTATAGTAATTCAGCTAATGATCGGGCGGTTTATGAAAGAGGAGTTTGCACCCCCAGGTGCAAACGACGCGCTGCCTGCGGAGTTCGCACTATGGCGGCGGGATGCCGTAGTTATGGCGAACGCGAAGGCGTGACAGGTGCGGTAGGCACCAAAGGTGGAACAAGGGAAGGGATCGGGGCGGGCCGTGTTGGGAGTAGCGTGGTGCCCGGCGGCAGGGGGAGCGGCGCACGAATCGCCGTGGGGACCGGGGTCGGCAGCGCGTAGGTGGTTGTGGGACAAGGGTGGTCGCCACAGGGCGTAGGCGTGGGACGCACTGGGATCACCTCGGTTGGTTTCGGCGGGCCATTGAGGAGCGCACCAATGGCAATATATGAACCACTTTCTCCTGAGCGAACGCTAATCCGCCCCGGTCCGAATTCACCCCAGACTTGGGGATCTCCAGCAAGCGGGGGATAACGGCTGATGAGGGACGGACTATACCAAATTTCCCGGTCCGGATACGAAATCTTGGGTTCCAGTTGGGCATCAGCAGGCAGGAGAGGACGGTAGGCTACCCGTTGCGTCTCTAGCGTGTGGGCGCGGGTATCGAAAGAGATCGTGCTAATCAGCGAGTCGGCGGTCGGCGCACGGAGCGGCCAATCGTGCCAGAAATACACCTCATAGTTATTGTCAGGATACCAAACGAAAGCCTCACCCGTAAATGGCGCGGATGACGGTGTATGGTGCTGCTCCCAGGCGGCTTTAGTCAACCCGATGCCGCCCGACTGGAAAGCCGGCCCCGTTGCGGGGGCTCCCGTCAGTGCGACGGGGCTAGGTGTGCCGGCGGAGTCGCCGCAACCCGCGCAAAGCGCAAGGACCACCGTTAACAGGAACAGCAGCCCGCCATAGCAGCGAGTCGGTTGGCGCAAGGAGATCGCAGGCTGTCCCCTTCGCATGGGGCGCATGGCTGATGCTATCATGACTCGTTTCCTCCCCCAACCCATCAAAATCCCCCAATGCGCTGTCTACCGACCACCGCTTCAAGTATAATGGATCGGAATGCTGAAAGCTAAGTTTACTACACTTCTCTGGTAAGTTTATCATTGTTCGAGACTTTGACTTTTGCTGTCCAGTTTGTTATGATGAAAACAATACGCGACGTGCGATACAAGAGAAATGCAGACACGCTGAGAAGGAGAATAGTGATTCCCATACCAGCCACTGATTCCGTGCGAAGAGGCGAAGCCGCAGACCGCTCTCGTCTGCGGTTCCGGCGCTCCGCTGGACCACTGTTCCTGCTCCTGATCGCTATTCTTGTCGGCTGTGTCGGCTGTGGGGACTCCGTGAGCACACCCACCGCCGTAGCGCAGGCGACCACCCCTGCGGCGCTACCGTCGTTCCAATCGGGTGGCATCGGGCTGACCAAAGCCGCCTGGGAACGGAGCCATACAGACATATTTGTACCTCCAACCGGAAATTACATTACTTACGACGGTGGTCGCTACGAGGTTACCTTCTGGCAGGATTGGTCTCTACGTGCGCCGACGGCCGACTCGCTGATTAGCAGCATCGCTTTCGATACGAAGGTACACACCCCAGAACTGAAGTATGCGGCTTTTCGCCCTTTTCTGCCGGGCGATGCTCAACTTGGCCCGAGGAAAGCGCTGCGAGATGGGGATGTTTGGTATAGTCCCTCACTCGTAAGCCGCTATCCCCCCCTCGCCGGCGCGTTACAGCCGTGGGATAAGGCGGAACCTGGCAGCATTAACGTGGTATTTAAGAACGGCACTTCTTATGTCTTTATTGCGGCCATCCTCACCTTCCCGCCGCGACCGATCCCAGTGCAACCTACGCCTACCCTGTGTGGCGACCACCCTTGCCCCACGCCCACGCGGGCGCTGCCGACCCCGATCTCCACGCCTGCCGGCAGCCCACTGCCCAGCCCGGTGCTGACCGGGCTGCCTTTGCGGACAATCCCACTCACCCACGCTCCAGCCCCGCTGCCCAGCCCCAGCGCGTCGCCTCCGCAGTCACCCTAGCTGGGCGGCGGGATGCCGTTGTTATGACGACCGCACGGGCGACCGCCGGGCCAACTCGGCCAACACCAGCGTCGCCACCAGCCGATAGTCATACGCCGCGTCTGGCACCGGCAGGGCCAGCGCGAGCGGTTGCACCCGATGCGCTATGTGGGCGTAGAGCGCCGGATCGAGCGGTGGCCCGCTTTCGTCGGGTAGCAACACCACCGTGCCGGGCGGCAGGCGCGTGGACCAGAGCGGCGGCCCTGATCCGGCGTGCGTGATCACCACCGCATGGTCGTAGCGCGGCCCGCTTGCGGGATCGCAGGGCTGCACGCGCAACGGGGTTTTGTGCCGCCGCGCCGCCCCGCGCCCCGCCGCGAAAGTCGCCCGGTCGCGCGTCCACCAGACCGCCGCCGGGTCAAACAGCCCCACGCTGGCCCAGCCCAACGCCCAGGCTGCGCGCAAGGCGCTACCCAGCGTGGCCGGGTCGCGCGGAGCCAGCAACACCACAG
>JALYUO010000023.1 GCA_030853735.1 Chloroflexota bacterium | reverse complement strand
GTGTACGAGTTTGGTTAAGCAGGTAGCCGATACGCAATACACAGTACGTAGCGCACCATCCGCCTTGCGATGTAGATCTAAATACACCCGTCGGCGCTTGTCCGTTGCGCCGCCGGGTGGTATCATTTTTGGGCAACTTTTACCCCTTGCAGCTTCACGCCTTACGCAATGTGCTATACGCAGTACGCAATACGGACAAGGAGGCCACTCTATGCCGACCCTGGATGAAGCCGTGACCCAGTTTTTGGCCCGCCCTAAGCGCGGGGCTATCGCCGCCGCGAACGCCGAGACGCGCGAAGTGCAGAAGTTCGCCGCCGTGCTGGGCCGCACCCAGGTCGTTGAGGACATTCTGCCCGGCCAAGTCGAAGACTATGTGAAGCGCTTTATGCCCGGCTGGAACGAGGACACGGACATGGCCCGTGCCCTGCGGAGCAACCCGGCGGCCCAGGCCCACCTGCGCGCTGTGCAGATCTTTTTGCGCTGGGTGCGTCGCCAGGGCTGGACGGCGACCGACCTAGCGACGGTGATCAAGCTGCCCGCTAAATCCACCGCCAATGCGCCCGACAAAAACCTCTACCTAGACAAAAGTATGCGCCTGCGCGCCCAGCCGCCCAGCTTCTACCACGATAGCGGCTTGCCACCCGCCGAGGTGCGGCTGGGCATTGACTTCGGCACGTCCAACACCAGCATCGGCCTGTTCGACGGGCGGCGGGTGCAACTGTTCCCCATTGACCCGGCCAACTACGCGCCGCAGACCTGCCGTTCGCTGCTCTATATGCAGCGCGCCGGCGGGCGCTTTATCGGCAAAGAGGCGCTCAAAACCTATTTCACGGACAACGCCGACCGCGCGCATCGCTGGGTGCGCCAAATCGTCGGCCAGCACGAGTACGTATCGGAGGCGATCAAGATCGGCAATTTCTACCTGGATGTGGATGAAGCCGAGCCGGGCCGCTTTTTCGAGTCGCTCAAAACGGGCTTGCGGAGCACCATGACCGTCAACACGCTGCTGCTGGACCCCACCCCGACCCACGGCACTCCACCATCGGGGGTCATGTACAGCGTGGAGGATCTGATCGGCGAGTTTCTGGCTGAGGTGAAAGAGCGGGCCGAGGCCACGCTGGGGCGGCGCATTGACGGCATCTATCTGGGCCGCCCGGTCCATTTCTCCAGCGACCCTGCCATTGACGCGGCGGCGGCGGCCCACCTAGAACGGGCCGCCCGGTCCGCCGGGTTCCGCGCTGTGACCTTTGAGTATGAGCCGGTGGCCGCCGCCTTTGATTATGAGCAGCGCCTGACAGAGCCGCAAACGGTGCTGGTGTTCGATTTCGGCGGCGGCACGCTCGATGTCACGGTGATGCGCCTGGGCGGTGGCGTGGCCCCGCAGATCCTCAGCCTCGACGGTGTGGCGATTGGCGGCGACGATCTGGACAGCCGCATCATGGAAGGCAAGCTGCTCAAATATTTCGGCGAGGGCGTGACGCTGGGGCCGCGCCGCCAGGAGTTCCCGCGCCATATGCTGGAACGCATCACGCGCTGGCAGACGATCCGCGAGCTGGACAACCCCAAGACGCTCGACTTCTTGCGCGAACAAGAAGCCGGCGCCAGCAGCCCGCGCGCCCTCCGCGCCCTCCGCACGCTGATCGCCCATGACCTGTCGCTGCCGCTCTACGAAGAGATCGAGCGGGCCAAGATCGATCTGTCGAGCAACGAGGCGACGACGCTGCGGATGTTCAACCGCGATATCGCCATCAACGAGCGCATCACCCGCGCCGAGTTCGAGCGGCTGATCGCCGACGAGCTGGCGGCGATTGGCGCGTGTGTGGATCGCGCCGTGGTCGCCTCCGGTTTGCGCCCTGACCAGATTGACACGGTGCTGCGAACCGGTGGCTCCTCCTCCATCCCGGCCTTCGTGCGCCTGCTGGAAAGCCGTTTTGGCGCGGCCAAGATCCGCAAGCAGGATGTGTTCACCGGCATCGCGGCGGGCCTGAGTATCGCAGGCTATCGGGACGGGCGGCGGGATGCGTAATGCGTAATGCGTAAAATCTATGGTGTACAGGGGAATGTCGCAGCGCGGCTTGCTGCGCGGGGTCAGATCAGGGTTTGGTGGGTGGTCCCATTTGGAACTGCGGCTTGCGCGAAGTTATACCTATTAGGGCGATGTGCTAGTTAGGGAAGGCGAGCGCCTT
>JALYUO010000934.1 GCA_030853735.1 Chloroflexota bacterium | reverse complement strand
GGGCTTTGCCGGCCCGCTGCTGGCCTACGGCGATCCCTGGCTGACCGCCGCCGCACCCGTGGCTCTGATCGGGGCCGCACTCGCCGCGTGGTGGTTGGCGCGCCCAGGTGCAACAAGCCGTGCGGCTACATCCGGTGCCTATTCCGCAATCCGCAATCCGCAATCCGCAATTCTCTTCACGTTGGCTCTGACCGCCGGCTTGCTGTTGCTCACGTTGGGGCGCTTCAATACCGGTGATGCCGAGGCCATGTACCAGATCACGGCGGGGCTGGGCGAAGACGGCGTGCCGTGGGGCCACAAAGCCCACGATTGGCTTAAGTTCGGCCTGGGCCAGCCACTGGCAACGCTGCCGCTCTATGCGCTGGGGCGCGCCTGGGCGGGGTTGGCGCACGCCGATGGGGGCGGACTGGCCCGCTTTTGCGTGGCCTTGCTCAATCAGGCGGTTATCCCGGCCACGGCGTTGGTGCTGTTCCTGGGCGCACGGCGGCGCTATGGCGGGCGGGTGGCCCTCGCGCTGGCCGGCACATTCCTGCTGGCGACCCCGGCCCTGCCCTATGCGCGCCTAGCCTTCGCCGAGCCGTTGAGCGGCCTGCTGATCCTGAGCGCGTCGCTGTTGCTGTGGACGCACGACCCCTCCTCCGACCCCTCCCCCTTTAGGGGAGGGGAGAACGCCGACACCGCCCCTAAAGGGGGAGGGGAGAGAGAGGAACCAGGCTCCCCCCTTCCCCTTCAGGGAAGGGGGGTTGGGGGGGTTAGGTCCGTCTCCGTCGTCCTCGCCGGGTTGTGCCTGGGCCTGGCCGTGCTGGTCAAGCCGGCCAACGCGATCTATGTGCCGATCCCGGTGCTGTATCTGATCTGGGACATCGCGTGGACAGCGCGGCGGGTCGGTCCGGTAGACAGGGCAGGGCGGCGGGCGGCGGTGCCGCGCGTGGCAGCGGGGGTGGCGCTATTCGGGCTGGGCTTGCTGCCGGGCTTGGCCTTGACGCTGGCCTATAACAGCCTGCGCTACGGCCGTCCGTTCGTGTTCGGTTACGAGGGGGAAGGCTTTACCACCCCATTGCTGACGGGGCTATACGGGCTGTTGGTGAGTTCGGGTAAAGGCATCGTGTGGTTTGCGCCGCCGGTGCTGCTGACCCTGTTCGCGCTGGCCGCGCTGTGGCGGGGCGGCGAGCGGCGGCGGCAAGCCGAAGCCATCGTCATCGGCGCGCAGGCGGCGCTTGTGCTGGTGTTCCATGCGCTCTGGTCGTCGTGGGAGGGCAATATCGCCTGGGGGCCACGACTGATCCTGCCGCTGGTGCCGTTGTTGCTCTGGCCGTTGGGTGCCCTGGCCGAGAGCGTGCGCTACCGCCGCGCTTGGTGGCTGTTGGGCGCACTGGGCTTGCTGGTGAATATCCCCGGCGCGCTGATCGATCAGTTCTACTACTTCGACATCAATGGCGTGTATGACGTGGGCACCACGGCGGAGGCGCAAATGCTGTTCACGCCCAGTTGGTCGCAGATCGTGGCCCATTGGCGCTTCCTGCTCACGGGCACGCGCGAAGCGGTGATCCGCCCCCTGTTGGCGAGCTTCGGCCTGCCGCCATGGTGGGACACGGCGCTGCCGGTCGCGCTGACGGTGCTGGGCCTGAGCGCGCTGCTGGGGGCGTTGCGCGTAAAACGTAAAACGTAAAACGTATTGCGTATGTACTGATTGAAACGCGAGCAAGTTCGCACAAAACTCGATTAATAATAAGCAATACGTTTTACGTTTTACGTTTTACGCAACGACGGAGAACGACACAATGACCGACACATCCCAAGTAGACCACCTTCTCAGCCGCGTGGGCGGGCAGGCGGGGGCGGCGGCGGTGCTGCTGGCTCCTGACGGGGCGACGGTGCTGGCCGAGTACGGCTATCAGGCGGAGCGGGTGTTTCCCTTAGCGAGCAGCTTCAAGCTGTTTGTGCTGCACGCGCTGCTGGAAGACGCGGCGGCGGGGCGGGTGAACCTGGAGCAGACCATTGCCACGCGACGCGCGGTGGCTTCGCTGGGCGACCGCAAGCCGGGCCTGACCCCGTTGCGCCGGCTGGCCGAGATGATGATCTATCACAGCGGCAACACGGCCAGCGATGTGCTGTTCAAGCAGGTGGGCCTAGCCGCGCCGCAGCGGCTGATCGCCCGGTTGGCTTTGGCGCAGACGCGCGTCGTCTTGCCCACGCGCGAATACTACGTGATCATTGCCGGCTTGGACCCAGAGTTCCCGGCGGATGAGTTACCGGCGGCAGCGGCCCGTTTCGCGGCGTTGGCTCCCGCCGCCCAGGTTGCCACGGTGGAGCGGGTCGGCGCGCGCTCGGCGGGCCTGATCCTGCGGGCCATCGAAGAGGCGACGATGGACTTCTACGCCTACCGCCGCTATAACCGCCCGCAGAGCTACGCCATTCTGGAAAACGTGGATAACGTCAGCACGCCCGCCGCGATGCTACGGCTGACGCGCTACCTGCACGCGGGCGGCGACCTGCCGCCGACCGAGGCGGCGGAATTGCGCCGCATCTTGGCGCGCGGTGACGGGGCGCGCGATGTGGGCTGCTTCCACGGCCAAGCGCAAAGCTGGGGCGGCAAAGGCGGCGACGACCTCAGCCAAGCATCCATGCAGGGCTATGTGACCGCCGCCGATGGGCGCACGCTGGTCTACAGCCTGCTATCCAGCCGGCTGCATGACGACTATCGGGGCAGCCGCCGGCTGTGCCAGGCTGTGGGCGCGCTGTGGGATGCGTGGCTGGGTGCCGCGTGAGCTACGTGCGCCCCTTGCCGGCGGGCCTACGGTTGCAGTGACCAGATCGTAAAATCGCTGTAGCGCACGCTTTCGCCGACCTTGTTATCATCGCCCAGAAAGGCGCTGCCCAGCTCAATAACGCCTTTGTCCATGTACGCCGACAGGTCGAACGTTGCCACATAGCTATCGTTCACGAAAAACAGGCCGCTGTTGCCACTGGCGATGAGCCGCAGCCGGTTCGTCGCGCCGGTGTCGCTGTTCAGGTTGTCTATATTGCCGCCGGCCACCGGCGCGAAATCGGCGGTGGGCGTATCCGTCGTAGTGGGTGTATCCGCAGTGGGGTCGGCGTTGGCGACCCGTTTTAGCGACCAGTCGCCATCCGATGTGACATAGAGACGGTACTCGCGATTGGTGTCGGTATGCCGGAAGAAGAAGCCGTAATCCCACCCATAATCGCTTGACTCATACGGATTGGTGAAGGTGGCTTCCACAATAAAATCGCGCAACTGGACTGTCGTGCGCTTGCTCGCCACTTCCGTGTCGGTGGTCAGGTCTAACTGGCCGCTGGTGGGACCATAGA
>JALYUO010000208.1 GCA_030853735.1 Chloroflexota bacterium | reverse complement strand
CCGCGATTTCCCCCGCCGCTTGCCCGGCCTAGCGGGTAGATCACCGTCCGCCACGGTCGCGGGGCGGCGCCACCCTCCTACAATTTGATCTCCTCGCCCCCAATTCGGCCTTTATGCTGAGCTCGACTTTGTACAACGGCTGCCGTGGAATTGAGCAACGAACGGCCCAACATCGGTCGTTCCTAAACGAGTTGGCACAAGTATTTCACGTCAGTTCGCACTCGCTCCTGTGGAACGATTCTGTGCCTGGGATGTATTGGATCAGCTACAGCCAGCCCCGACCAAATACGTCCCTGCGGGCCCACTTGGGCAGCACCAGCTTCGATGGCGCGATTCCGTGCCTGGGAATTATTTGATAGGCCGATTTCCGCCCCTATCAAATAATTCCCAGACCGACCAACGCCGGGTACGATGCCACGCACAGATAGTCCAATAGGGACGGCCACAGCATCAGGACCATTGTACAAAGTCGAGCTGAGTAGTTACTAAATATTTTTATCGAACTTCCTCATGCCGCCGTCTCCAGCCCGCGTAGGCGGGCTTCGTAGCGGTAGCGGCGAGTTCTAGTCGCCCGTGCCGCGCCCGAAGATCCGCCGAAAGACCGATGCCTGCCCCGCGCAGACCGCATATACTAGCGGGGAAGTGCAAAGTGGGCGGCAGCGGTACACTTGCTACTGCTACTTTGTACTTGCCACTTACTATTAGTCAGGGAACCCGTTCCCCACGTCAAAGGAGGTCTGCTGGATGGCTTACACAATCCTGGACACCACGCGGCACAGCACCTACTGGGCGGTTGTGCCCCGCTAACGGGGAATCCCTGTCCGTTTCACGCACGTCTATACCGCAACGCACCTCTAGCGCCGGGCCATCCGGGCGGGATCGGGGTGGGTCTGGCGGCGGCAGCCGGTTGGCTCCGCCGGCACGGGTACAGGCGGCGCTGGGGGCTCCCCGGTGGCCGCCCTTCTTTTTGCCGATCAGACTCACCGACTGCTAAGGAGCAACCGCCTATATGGACCCGTACAACGAATATCTGCAAGAACTCGCCGACAGTGACACCCCGCTCCACCCCGCCGGCAACAAAGGTGCGCGCCGCAAGCGCAGCCGCAGCGAAATCGTCGCCACGCTAGTGGAGCCGAGCGCCGGCAGCGAAGCCGGCTTCGACCCCTCGTTTCACTCGTCGCGCCATGAGCGCGAGTGGATCATGACCTACCTCAAAGTCTTCTATGAAGACCAACAGATCACCGATGTGCTGCGCCAGGTGAAAGGCGGCAAAGAGGCCACGGTCTACTGCTGCCGGGCACACACGGACTTGGGCGGCGGGCTGATCGCGGCCAAAGTCTACCGCCCGCGAATGTTCCGCAACCTCCGCAACGATGCCGTCTACCGCGCCGGGCGCGCCACGCTCGACGAGGAGGGCAAAGCCACGCACGGCAGCCGTGAAGGGCGCGCCCTGGCGAACAAAACCCGCTTCGGCCAGAACCTGCGCCATCTGAGCTGGTTAAACAACGAGTTTGCCACCTTAGAGCTGCTGCACAAGGCCGGCCTCGATGTGCCGGAGCCGTTCGCCGACAGCGCCAACGCGATCCTGATGGAATACCTGGGGGATGAGGAGCAGGTCGCGCCCACGCTCAACAACGTAACCATCGCGGCCGCCGAAGCCCGTCCGCTATTCGACCGCCTCATCGTCAACATCGCCGGGATGCTGGAACTCAATCGCGTGCATGGCGACCTATCGGCGCACAACATCCTCTACTGGGAGGGCGAACTGCGGATCATAGACTTCCCGCAGGCCGTCAGCCCGTTCGAGAACCCCAATGCCTACGAACTGTTCACGCGCGACGTGACCCGCGTGTGCAGCTACTTCGCCCGCCTCGGCATAGACCGCGATCCCCTCCGGCTCGCGGCCGACCTGTGGCGCACCCACCAACCGACCGCGCCCTTGCCTGGCGATCTCTTGCAGGAAGCGTAACGGGAACGTTCACCACGGAGGCACGGAGACACGGAGATTTCTAAGAGGTTTTAAGTCGGACGCAATAATGCTCCCAGAGAGAAGTCTCTGGGAGCATTTATCGTTTTCGTCTAATGCTCCGTATCTCCGTGTCTCCGTGTTGAAACCGGCCTAGCGGAACATATTCATCATACCGCGCAGGGCTTTGGGTGGTTTGCCTTTACCGTTCCAGCCGCCCATCTGCTTCATCATCTTCTGCATTTGCTTGAACTGGTTGAGCAGCATATTCACTTCTTGCGTGGTGGTGCCGCTGCCTTTGGCGATGCGGCGGCGGCGGCTGCTGTCGATCACGTCGGGGCGGCGGCGCTCTTTGCCGGTCATGGAGCGGATGATGGCTTCGATGTGCTTGAGGTCGTCGTCCTCCACCTTCACATCATGCTGACGCATGGCCGCGCCCATGCCGGGAATCATCTCCATGATCTGCTGCAAAGGGCCAAGCTTTTTCACCATCTGCAACTGGCTCAGGAAATCGTCCAGATCGAACGTGGCGGTGCGGATTTTCTTCTCCATCGCCTTCGCCGAGTCTTCATCGTACTCTTCCTGGGCGCGCTCGATCAGCGTCAGCACGTCACCCATGCCCAGGATGCGCTGGGCGAGGCGGTCGGGATAGAACGGTTCCAGCGCGTCGGGTTTTTCGCCGGTGCCCATCAGCTTGATCGGCACGCCAGTGACGCTGCGGACTGAGAGCGCCGCGCCGCCGCGGGCATCGCCATCCACTTTGGTCAGCACGACCCCAGTGATACCCACCTGTTCGTTGAACGACTCGGCCACGCGCACCGCGTCCTGGCCGGTCATCGAGTCCACCACCAGCAGCACTTCGGTGGGCTGCAACTGCTGCTTGATCTGCACCAGTTCGCCCATCAACGCTTCGTCAATATGCAAGCGCCCCGCCGTGTCGAGGATGACCGTGCCGGCGTGCAGTTCGGCGGCTTTCGCCACGGCATTGGCGCAGATCGTGACCGGGCTGACCGCCGTGCCTTCGCTATAGACCGGGATGCCCAATTGCTTGCCCAGCGTCTCTAGCTGGTGGATGGCGGCGGGACGGTACACATCGGCGGCCACCAGCAGGGGGCTGTGCCCGGCGCGTTTCAGTTGCAGGCCCAGCTTGGCGACCGTGGTGGTCTTGCCGGAGCCTTGCAGCCCGACTAACATATAGATGGTCGGCGGCTTGCCACTGCGAGCCAACGGCGCGGCCTCGCCCAGCAGTTCGATTAGCTCGTCGTGGACGATCTTCAGCACCATCTGCGCCGGGGTCAGGCTGTGGGCCACGTCTTGCCCCACGGCCTTTTCGCGCACACGGGCCACGAAGTCTTTGACCACCTTGAAGTTCACGTCCGATTCGAGCAACGCCCGGCGGACTTCTTTCAGCGCCTCGTCTACATCCGCCTCATCCAGGCGGCCTTTGCTACTCAGACGCTGGAAAGCGCCCTGCAACCGGTCGGACAGTGTCTCAAACATGGGTTTGCTCCTGTGCGGGAACTGTAAAACGTAAAGCGTGAATGTAAAGTGTTGTAGGTAGAAAATGAGCCGTGAAGCGCAATACATAATACGTTTTACGTTTTACGTTTTACGCTTTACGCTCTAGCCTAACAGCGCATCCACAAAATGCCGGCTGTCGAACTCGGCGAGGTCGTCGAGCTTTTCGCCGGTGCCGATGAAGCGAATGGGCAAACGCAGATCGCGGGCGATGGCAAAGGCGATGCCGCCTTTGGCCGTGCCGTCGAGTTTGGTCAGCACCACCCCACTCACGTCTACCGCTTCGGTGAAGATTTTGGCCTGCTGCAAGCCGTTTTGCCCGGTGGTCGCGTCAATCACCAGCAGCACGTCATGCGGCGCGCCCGGCAACAGCTTTTCGGCCACCCGGCGCAGCTTTTTCAGCTCGTCCATCAGGTTGGTCTTGTTGTGCAAGCGCCCGGCGGTGTCAATGATCAGGATGTCTTCATGTTGGCTGATGGCCGCGCTGACCGAGTCGTACACCACCGCGCCGGGATCGGAGTTCGGCTCTTTGCGGATCAGCGGCGCGCCGGCCCGGTCGGCCCAGATTTGCAACTGGTCAATCGCCGCCGCGCGGAAGGTGTCGGCGGCCCCCAGCAGCACGCGGTTGCCCAGGCGCTGAAAATAGCGCGTCAGCTTGGCGATGGTCGTGGTCTTGCCCACGCCGTTCACGCCCACCACCATCATCACATAGGGCTGCGGCAAGGTGCCGCCGATCCAGGGGGGCGTGTGTGTTTTGAGCGGCGCGTCCAGCACCTGCACCAGCAGATCTTTGAGGATCGTTTTAGCGGTGGACGCACGCTTGATGCGGTCGCGGGTGACGCTCTTTTCGAGCGCGTCCAGCACAAAGTTGGTAGTCTCTACCCCGCAGTCGCCTAGCACCAGCAGGTCTTGCAGATCATCCCACAGCGACGGCGTGATCTCATCGGCGGCAAACAGTTCGCTGATCTGGCTGAAGAAGCCGCGCCGCGTGCGTTGCAGGCTCTGCTCCACCTTTGCCGTCTGCTCACGCTCTTCGCGCACAATCGCCGCGTCCACCGCCGCCGGCACCGGCGGGGATGCAACCGACGGGGCCACGGCTACCGGCGCAGCGTTGTTGACCACGGGCGGCGCGATGGAGGGCGCAACCGGTGCGGGTGCGGTGGGCGGCGGAACCGGCGGCGCAACGGGCGCGACCGGTGACGCTTCGGGCGGTTGGGGTTCCTGTTTATTACGCCGGAAAAATCGAAACACGAGTTGGCTGGCTCCTGATCTGGCATCCCGCAGGACGCACTAATAGTTGGGGTACGCTGTCCCCTGAATTATACTATATCTACGGCGGCAAGGCCAAACGCGATGCAGTGCAGTAACTGTTCGGCCCCGATCAATGGGGGGAATCACACGGCCGGGTAGGCGCGCACAGCCGTGCGCCGTACTCGTTGCCGAGCGGCGACCCCGTTCCGCTCCGGTCGGCTCGATTTGTGCGGCAGCCTACGGTCGGGTTACCAGCGGGGCTGCCGTGCCGGGAGTACGGCGCACGGCCGTGCGCGCCTACACCCGACAATTTACCTAAGTTTCACCTTATAGCCCAACCGAACAGTTATAGGCATAGCAGTGATATGCCCGGCTGTAGGTATCCAATGAATTGGACACCTACAGCCTCGTGCGACACCCTCCTGAACACTATCCCGGCAGCCCCGGCTGTAGGGGTTCAATGAATTGGACCCCTACAGCCCCGTGCGCCAGCACCCGATGAATAACGAATTGGGCACCCATAATTTGCGGGGTGAGGTCCGCCCCACCATAGCAACGAGGCCACCCATGTGGATGGCCTCGTTAAAAGCTTACTGCCTAATGCTTGACCCCTAGCCCCTACACGCCGGCATCGCCGGTGTAGTCCGGGCTGTCGGCTTCGGACGCGAACTCGTCACTATTGAAGTCGCCCCACATCGAGCGCAGTTCGCCGAGGAACTCTTGCACGTTGCCCCAGAGCTCTTGCTGCTTCTGCTTGTCGGGCACGAACACCAGCAGGATCATACCGGACAGCATACTGAGCCAGAACAGGATGCGGCTGCTTTCGCCGGTCACATACTTGGTCGTGCCGACCGCTGCGCCTGCGGCATCGCCGGCTTTGCGACCCACCGTACTCAGCGCGCCGCCCACGCCCGATCCGCCGGCGTGCAACACCTCGCCGGCTTTGGGGCGCATCCGCGAGACCGCATCGCCGACAGTCTCACCAACGCTGCTCAGGGTGTCGGCCACCACCGGGCGGGCGCTATCTACGGCATCGCGCACGCGACCCGGCGCTTCGTCGGCAAAATCGCGCACCTTGGGAGCCACATCATGCTGCACCCGGTCGCGCACTTCGCCGGCGCGGTGCCGCAACCACGGGAAGGTGTCGTCGCGGGCCGTGTCGGCCACGCGTTGCCCGGCTTTTTTTGCGCCGGGCAGGGCATCGTTGAGAACGCGCTGGAGGATCTCCATACCGACCGCTTGCAGGATCGATCCGGCCTGTTCGCCCCAACTCCCGGCCTGGGCGGCGGCTTTGCCGGCGGCTTTCTTGGCCTGGGGTGCGTATTCGTCGGCGAGGTCGCTACCGCGTTTGCGGGCATCCCCGGCGATACTGCTGAGGGCTTCGCCCGCTGCCCGCGCCTGTTTGCGCGCTTCCGGCAACACATCGTCGCCCAGCGTGCCCTGCACACTGCTGCCGGCGCTGCTCAACTGGTCGCGCACGCCGTCCAGCAAATCCGCCAAGCCGCTCAGGTCCAGATTACGTCCAGCGCGGCGGGCCTGCTTACTCAACTGGCGCACCTGCTTGCTGGCTTCGTCTACCGCATCGCCCCAGCCGACCTCTTTGGCCCGCTCGGTCACGTTATCCCACACATCGGATAACTGGCTGCTCACATCGTCAGGCAAGCTGCTAAGATCCAGGTCGTTGAAAGCGCGCTGGGCCTCTTTGCGGGCCCGCCCCGCGCCGCGCCGGCCTTCGCGCTCGATGGTCGCCAGCCGTTGGCCGAGTTCACTGATTGTGCCTTCCAGATCCACCTGCCCGGCGGCTTGACGGACCAGCTTGCCGCCCTGGTGCCGCGCATCCCGCGCGAGGTCGTCTAGGTGCGCGTCGCGCAGCCGGCGATTGGCCTGATCGCGCGCGTCGCTCAAGAGTTCGCTCAGGTTCACATTTTGCAGCGCCTTGCCGGCCGCTTTCCCCGCATGGCGCACGTTTTTCAGCGCCTTCTCCGTCGGCGTTTCACGTCGCCGGCCCAGCACGATGATCAGCCCGCCGATTAGCGCAGCCACGCCGCCGGCAATGCCGATGATCCGCATCAGGTCGCTGTCTTCATCATCAAAATCTTCGTCATCCAGATCGAAGTCCAGGTCTAGTTCCGCATCTGTGCCCGCATCAGCCGGGCGGTAGGCTTCCGCCGCGTTCGGGTCTTGGCTATTCTCGTCCATCCTGTAGGTTCCTCCTCACATACTCCCCATACCAGAGGGTCAATCGCGCCTATCTGAGCAAGTTTTGTGCCCTACGGATTGCACCACAAAGACCCCAAGGACACGAAGGGTTTCCAACGTTGAATCCTTCGCGGTCTTTGCGTCTTCGCGGTGAGAGAGATGATTGGGGTGTATTTACGTTTCCGGTTGGACCGCCGGGGCGGGGGCGACCGCAGCAGTGCCCTGCTGGGCACTGCGCTGGCGCAAGGCTTCGTAGAGCATGATCGAGCCGGCGACGGCGGCGTTGAGCGATTCGATCTGGCCGTGCATCGGCAAGGCCAGCGCGCCGTCGCAGTGTTTGCGGATCAGCGTGCCCACGCCGTGGCCTTCTGAGCCGACCACCAGCGCCAGCGCGCCGCGCAGATCGGCTTTCGTGTAGGGTAGCGCGCCCGGCTCGTCGCCGGCCAACGCATAGACCCACACGTTCTCGTCTTTCAGCTCTTCAACCACGCGGGTCAGATTGGCGACGCGGGCGATTCGCAAGTGTTCGACCGCGCCCGACGAGGCGTTGCAGACCGCCGGCGTGACCCCGACCGAGCGGTGTTCGGGCATGACCACGCCGGTGATGCCGACCGCTTCGGCGGTGCGGAGCAGCGTGCCGAAGTTCTGCGGGTCTTGCAGGCTGTCGAGCAACAGGACCACCGCTTGCGGTCCGGCGCTACGGATGCGGTCTAGTAGATTGGGCCAGCTAATGTAGTGGTACTCGGCGGCAACGGCGGCAACCCCCTGGTGATTCGCTCCGTTGGTCAATTCGTCCAACCGCTGGCCCGCCACCCGCTCAATGGGTACGCCTTTGCCCGTCGCCAGCGCAACGATCTCCTCTAGCGGCGCGCGCCCGGCCATTGCCACCGTGCGACGTGCGGCGCGGCTCTCGGCGGGCATATTGCGCGTGCGGTCGGCAGCGTGCGCGTCGGCCCGGCCGGGCGTACCTTTGCCGCCGGGTTTGCCCGTAGGACCGCGCCCACCAGAGGCCGGTTTGCCCCCACGCGGCACTGCCGCGAAGCGCTCGCCGGGGCGGTGGGCCGCCGCCGTGGGCGGGGCGGCTTCGGCCACCAGCAGGCGCATGATTTTGCGCCCACCGCGCAGGGCTTCGCGGACGGCGTTACGCCCATAGAGCAGATCACTCATGGGCGGCCTAGGGCTCCCCGGCGGGCGCGGCTTTGCTCGGCTCGGCCGGCTTGGCGACTGCCGTATCGGGGGCCGGAGCCACTTTGCCGTCGCCGGGGGTGGCCGGTTTGTCGCCGTTCGCCGCCTTATCGCCACCCTCGGCGGTCTTGCTCGCGGTGGCGGTGCTACTGCCAGTCGCAGCGGGCTTGCGGCTGTCGTTGATATACCAGCCCGATCCCTTAAAGATCACCCCGGACGCATGGATCACGCGCCGAGTCGGGCCGCCGCAGTGCGGGCACACGCGGATCGGCTCATCGTTAAACGACTGCACGCGGTCGAACCGCTGCTTGCAGTCGCTGCATTCATATTCGTATGTCGGCATGGTACTAACCCCTGTTCTGGATAAATAAAGAGGCTGACCCGCTTGTGGTGTCAGCCTCTTAGTATACCATAGTTTGGCGGTGTATGGGGGGCGACCTCACCGACCTAACCCCCCCGCCCCCTTCCCTACAGAGGAAGGGGGAGTCTACGCAGCGCAGGTTGTCTTGAGTGGAACCGGAGTACCGTCCGTCTTGCTCCCCCCTTCCTTCGTAGGGAAGGGGGCGGGGGGGTTAGGTCAGCCTGCCTACGGGTTGAAGGTGTCCGCAAAACCCTGCCAGCGACGCGGCGTATCCTGATTCGGGTTGTAGTTGTTCAGATCCAGCAGGGCAAAAATCTGATTGCTGGTGCCGGTCCAGTACATCAGGCCACGGTCGAACTGCTGCCACGCGCCGGCCCCGGTCTTTTCCTGATCGGTCGCCCAGCCCAAGCGTTCGCGCACCCGCGCCCCGGTGCCCTCGCACCACACTTTGCCGAAGCCCCGTTGCGGCGTGAAGAGGCCGCTCGGTGCGGGCGGGTTGCAGACGGGTGCCTGGCCTTCGACATAGGTGCTGTCGAAGTGTTGATAGGTGCCGTCATCGAACAGCACGAAGATCGAGGGGTTGCCGAACGGATAGCTGTAGGTCTGGCCGACATAGAGCATGGTGCCGTGTTCAAAGTGCTGGATCGCGGTGGGCACCGACTGCTCCTTGTTCCACGGCTGCGGGCAGCCCAGCGCCTTGGCCGTTTCGGGATTGGCGGCCCAGACGGTGCCGAAGCCGCGCACCGGCACGCTGCTGCAACTCGGTCGCTCGTAGCGCCAGCTATAGTAATGCCGCCCCACGTTGCCCATCTCCACCTGCCAGCCGGGCGCGTTGGTGGGCGAATAGGTGAGAATGCGGCGCTGGAACGCCTGCACCAGCACTTGACGGCTGGCCCCATTGACGCGGATGGTCGTCCAGTACGGCTCGGTCACCGGGTAGCCCATGACAAAGACCCAGTTCATCAGTTGGCCGGTCTGGAACTGCCCATTTTCGTAGACCATGCCGCTGCTGTTGAGGAAGGTCCAGAACACGTCAGCGATGTTATGGTCCGTTTGCGGCACATAGGTGGCGACGGTCGCCAGCCCCGCCGGACCGCCGCTGGCTGATGCTTGGCCGTTTTTGTCTACCGAAGCGACGACGGCGGTGCCGGGGGTGCGTGCGCCTTTGTCGGTCTGGGTCAGGCGACCCAGCGCGGCGTAGCTCGGCGCGGTCTGGGCCACATCGGTGGTGTCACCGGCCACCGGCAGGTTCGACGGAGCCAGCGTCTCAAACTCGCTGTTGCCGACCTGGATCTTGCCGGTCATCATCTCGACCGTCAGCAGGCCGTTGGTGACATACCAGGGGCTATTGGGGTCGCCACTGGGGTCGTTGATCTCCATACGGCTTTTGTCGAAATACTGCACCAGATGCGTGCCGCCCACGCCCTGGACATACTTTTCTTGCAGCGAGGCAAACGGTTCATGGCCCCACAGCCAGCTACGCGGCGCTTTGCCCAACGCCACCGGCTTATCGGTGCGCTCCCAGACGCGGCTGAAGGCCGGACTGGCGAACGATTCGGCGGCGGCGGGCGGCGGCGCAAGCGTCCCGCCGGCACTCAGGCCGGTCAATAGTGCGCTGCCGGCCAACAGGCCCAGCAAGCCACGTCCACGGTGTACAGTGTGATAGGTCATCAGGAAACCTCCCCATAATAGTCGAACGGGGCCGCCGACCGCCAGGTGTCATGCGGCGGAACTCCTCTTGCTCTATATGACGAACAGCCCGCCCGCCGGTTGCGCCGACCTCACCCCCAACCCCTCTCCTAAAGGGAGAGGGGAGTCTATATAGATACAGGGCGGCGCAGACGACGTATAATGTAGGAGGCGGTTCCACCCGGCGACGTGGGCCACCCGGCGAGAGGGGACAGGGTACGCGATGATACGACGGCTGATAGGCGGACTGGCGCTGCTGGCGGTAAGCGGGAGCCTCGTGGCCTGTGGCGACACGAATAGCGGGCCGACGGCGTGGCAGCAGGCGGTGATCACGCTGCAACGCACGCCCTGCCTGGGCGCGTGTCCGGCCTATGTGGTCACGGTGCAGGGCGATGGTACGGTGTTCTACAAAGGGGTGCAGCACGCGCCGTTTATCGGCACACGGCAAGGCAAAGTGGCTCCCGCTGACGTGCAACGCTTGGTCGCCGCCTTTGATGCGGCGGGCTTCTGGGCGCTGCCGGACTCGTATAGCGGTGGCCCGACCGATCAACCCGCAGCGATCACCACGCTGGTCGCCGGCAGCCGGCACAAGACGATCAACGACTACGGCGGATCGCCGGCTGCCCCGCCGGCCTTACGGGCGCTGGAAAGTCAGATTGATACGGTGGTCAACACCGCCCAGTGGGATCGCTGATGGCCTATTATGTCTATGAATATTTGCTGATCGAACGCGGCCACGCCGAGGTGCGTGCGGTGGTGCATCAGGCCGACTGCCCGGTGTGCCGCGACGGTCAGGGCTTGCCGACCAATGCGGGCGGGCCGCAGGGGCTGCGTCGCTGGCATGGCCCGTACCCGACCCTGGCCGCCGCGCAAAGCGCCGCGCAGGGCATTGGCGGTCAGGCGCTGGCCTGCAAACGCTGCCGCCCCACGGCATGACTCGTCCCGCCTGGAGGAACCCTGATGAGCAAAGACGGCGCAATCCGCATCCTGATCGTAGACGACCATCCGGTGATGCGCGTGGGGCTGGCCGCGCTGAAGGTAGCTATTACGGCAAAGCTGCACCCTGCCGACCAATCTTCAATAATTCTCTGTTTCTCCGTGCCGCCGTGGTGCCGTTCTTAGCCAACCAACCATCCTAAAATCCTCCGTGCCGCCGTGTCGCCGTGCCTCCGTAGTGCCGTCGCTACGCCGCCGCCGGCACCGAGTCGGGCACGCGCAGGATCAGGATCAGGGCCAGCACCATCATCACCGGGCCGAACAGGAAGATTGAGCGATAGCTGCCGGTGAAATCAATCAGCCGGCCCACCAGCAACGGCCCCAGCAGCCCGCCCACCGCGCCAAAGATGTAGGTCAGGCCGGTATAGGTGCCCACATCACCGGGCGGCGCGGCTTCCAGCACCATCGGCAACGTGTTGACCGACCCCGCTGTGCCCGCCACGCCCGCCAGCGCCAGTAATGCGCCAATCGCCCAGACATCGTTGGCAAGATAGGCCAGGATGAACAGCACAAACAGCCCGGCGAACCCGGAGGCCAGCATCCGGCGGCGACCAAAGCGGCGCGTGAGCAGGCCCGCCGGCACGGCGAACAGCACCCCGGCGATAGCATAGAGGCCCAGCAACTGGGTGGCAAAGCCCGGCTTGATATGCAGTACCTCTCCACCGTAAAGCGTGAAAAAGTTGGCGACCGCAGCGATGCCCGCGAGCCACACCAGCAGCGCCAGCAGCACCGCCAGCAAGCGCGGGTCGCCGCCGCTGAGGATGCCGCGCAAGACGCGCCAAACATGGGGATCGGTCAGGGCTGCCCCCTCGCCCGTGCCGGCAGCCGGCGGGGCTGGGGCGAGACGCTCCACCCCCGGTGGCGGCTGGCGCAAGGTCAGCGCGACAAAGGCCACACAGATCAGCATGGTGATGCCCAGTACCAGGAAGGGCAGCGTGCGATCCTGCTGATAGAGTGCGCCGCCCAGCACAAAGGCCAGCACCCAGGCCAGCCCGCCGGTCAGGTTCGTCACGCCGCTGGCCCGGTCACGCCAGACTGGAGGGAAGCGATCCCCCAGCAAAGCCGCCGTCGGCCCACGCACCACCGCCATCGCCACCACCGTGCCGAAGATGGCCGGCAGCAGCAGGGGTAGACTACGACCATGCGGCAAGGCCGCGAAAGCCAGCGCCACCACGGGGGCCGCCGCCAGCATAAACGGGGCGCGTCGCCCCAGGCGTGTGCGGGTGCGGTCCGACAGCGCGGCCACCGCCGGCAGGATCAGCAACGAGCCATACGAATCGAGGCTGCTCAGGAAGCCGATCAGGGTCGCGTTCAGACCCAGTTCTTTCAGGAAGACCGGCACATAGGAGGTGAACATCGGCCCGATGAGGGCCACGCCGAAGCCGGCAATGGCGAGATGGAAGGCATAGCGCCAGGGAAACGGCACGTCAGGCACAGCAGGAGCAGGGGTTGTTGGTGTAGTGGGTAAGGCAGCCATCGCCTGTACCATACGCCACGCACGGCAGCCTGTCAAGCACGCAAGCGGCGCGTCGGGTATAATGGAGCTATGATGCTACCCAAACCTCTCCTGCGCGGCTGGTTCCATGCCGGGGCGGCGGTCGCTGCGGTGCTGCTGACGCTGGCCTTCTGTTGGCGCAGCCGCAACGACGCTCCGCGCCTGCTCTCCCTGCTCATCTTCGGCCTCAGCATGATCGAACTCTACACCGTCAGCGCCATCTATCATATCGGCAACTGGCGGGCGCGGGCGGATCGGACGCTCCAACGGCTGGACCACGCCAACATCCCCTTCCTGATCGCCGGCACCTACACGCCCATCTGCTTCAATGTGCTGACCGATTGGGCGCGCCTCGCGTTCCTGACGGTGGTCTGGGCGCTGGCGGGCGGCGGCATCGTGCTGGCCTTCTACGCCGGGCGGGTGCCACGCGGCCTGCGAACAGGTCTCTACATCGGCATGGGCTGGGTGGCCGTGCTGGGCCTGCCGCTGTTCTGGACGCGCTTGCCGCCCCTTGCCATCGTCCTGCTTGTGGCCGGGGGGCTGCTTAACACCGTGGGCGCGCTAATCTATGCCCGCCAACGCCCCAACCCCTTCCCGCGCGTGCTGGGCTTCCACGAACTCTTCCACCTCTGTGTCGTCGCCGGCGGCACCGCCTTCGCCACCATGATCTGGATCTGGGTCGTGCCGTTCCCGCGCGTGTAAGCCTATAGGGTAAATCAGCAAGAGGATCTGAAATGCTTACCACCAGTGAACATAGCGCCCTGATAAAAGGTCTAGCAAATGCCTTTTCCAAAGAAACGGATTTAGAGGAAATCACCTACACATATCTGAACGAGAACCTGGACGATATTGCGCCGGGTGTACACCGTACAGAGCGGATCACAAACCTAGTACGGTGGGCGGACACGCAAGATCGCGTAGCAGACTTGCTAGACGCCGCCGAACGCGCTAACCCAGGCAATCCCACCTTGCGTGCGGTGACGGTCGATCTCCGTAAAATGCACGGTTTCAAGCCGCAACCACTAAGCCCCGCTGCGGCACAAACAACTGCGTTGATCGAAGCATTGCTGTCGGCCTTTCGGTCACCTGCTACGCTATCACAAATGGCCTACTTTGGCCTGAACATGAAGCTAGACTCGTTAGTCGGGCCAAGTTCGCTACGCACCCAAGTGCGGGTTCTGATTCAATGGGCCGTTGATCAAGGGAAATTGGGGGCGCTGGTCGCAGCAGCCCAGGAGGCAAACCCCGACAATCCGCAGTTGCAAGACTATATCCACACCTATGGCTATGAGCCGGATCTCACAACCACTGGGTTCACAACGCCGCCCCCGGTATTAACGTGGGGCCGCCGGTTATGGTCTTGGTGGCAAGCGCTATGGGCAGCCAAACCGCCGGCAGCCACGCCCCCGCCACCGCGCATACCCCCGGCGCGGCAATCCGGCACCCCCGCACCACGCAACGCGCAACCACCTAAGCTGACGCAAGAGCAGCGGCGTACCTTGCACCATGCACTCTTAGACGCATTTCCGAACCGTCAGGCACTGGCAGAACTCGCCCAGGCAGGGCTTGATCAGAACTTAGCCCGGATTGCTTACGACCACGATCTCAACACAGCGGTGCTGGATCTTGTTGAGTATGCAGTAGCGCATGATCAAGTAGACGTACTCATTCAAGTCGCTAGCCAACTCAACCCCGATAACCTCGCATTCCACACATTGATGAGGCACGAGCCGGTGCTACACCAGCCGGCTAGGAGACCCCCCAGCCGTTACACCCAACTCACTAACCTCCTGGCACAAAGCGATTATCAAGCATTATTTACGGCAGTGCTGGCCGCCTTCCCCCGGAGGGCCGAAGTAGAGATCCTCATGCGGGTCGGTTTGGCCGAGAATTTGGATCAAATCATATTCGGTACAAATCAGCAAGATGTCTGGTTTGAGGTATTGAACTGGGCACAAGCTAAGGGCGTACTCGGCAACTTAGTAACCGCCCTGGAAGATCATGCCCCGGTAGGGTCGTCCGGCCAGGAGCTACACGCCGCCATTACGGCGCTCATACAGCACGGGGCCGTCCAGCTTACCTAGCGTCGGTCGGTAGGATTCCTAAAAGCGGTACAAAATCCAGTGTCAACAGATCTGAGTACGCGCACAGGGCTTATGCGTTCTCGCGTCGGCGGGCTTGGGGGCGCGCAATGAATCGGACTGTGGGAGCGGCCTCCTGGCCGCGCAAGCCTACCCTTACCGCGCAGCTCGGGTAGCAAACGTGTAGATCGGGGTATGCCC
>JALYUO010000929.1 GCA_030853735.1 Chloroflexota bacterium | reverse complement strand
GGTAGCGGCGAGTTCCAGTCGCCCGTGCTCCTTTAGATGCAATCGCCCTACCGATCAGAACAGCGTGCTTGCGTGGAGCCGCCACCGGTGGTATAATGCCGCTATTGGCCCATGATATGTCAAGTGCTGGGACGCGGAGTGACGGCCGGCCCACCCGACGCGGCGGATGGAGCGGCAGCGCATGGAACTAGGAGGACTGGCGAGTGTGGTCCTCGGCCTGCTGATGGCCGGCGCCGGGGTCGCTTTAATCGTTGTCTATTGGCGTGGGCGCAACCCGGTCGGACCACCCGCCCAAAGTAGCAGCGCCGTGCCCCCTACGCCGGCACCGCCGCCGGTCATTCCTACGCCGGCACCCCCCACTACGCCGCCGCTGAACACCGCCGCACCGCTCCCGCACAGCAGCACCGCCGAGCGCATGGAGCGCCTGCAACAACTGCGCGCCCAGCACAGCGGCGGCCCCGACCCCATCGCCGCGCCACCCGATGACCCCACCTTATTTGACCCGCCGCACAGCCCGACCCCGCCCGATCCGACCGCGCTGGACCCGACCATCCCTTTGCCGTTGGAGTTTGCAGACGGCGAATTGCTGGCGGCGGGCGAGGGCTTGCCGCCGCGAGTGTCGCAGCGCGGTGCCCGTTCGCCACGGTACACGGCCGCCTGGCGCGGCGCAGTGGCCCAGCGCACGGCGGCAACAGGCAGCCGTTCTTTCCGCACCATCGTCGGCGTAGTGATCGTGCTGGGCTTCCTGGCCTTGCTGATCGGGCTGCTGGTGAGCAGCGCGACCAGCCCCCGCCCCGCCCCGCCGGGCACTGCCGCGCTGATCGTGGCTGAATTCGGCAGCGGACCCGCCTTCACCCGCGACGACAGCGCCCGCGCCGTCGCCGACGGTATCCGGCTGGCAACAATGGCCGGCGGCGACGCAACGCGAATGCCGGTCAACAAGGCCGGGCTGATCACCAATGCCGCCGATGCGGTGGATGAATTGAACCGCCAACACGCGCAGGCCGTGCTGTGGGGCACGATGCCGTCAGGGATTAATGGCCCTATCTCGGCCACGCTGACTTGGCGCGCCGCGCCGCCGCCCGCGCCGTGGGTGCGCTATGACCCCGCCGCCGGGCTGTTGGTGCCGGCCCAGGTGCCCTTGCCCGACCAGCCACGCCTCGCCCCCTACAGTGGTCCCAACGATGCGCCGGCCAACTCTAATCCGCTCACCAGCGCGCTCCAGGCGCTACAACGCTATGGGATCGGTGACTACGAGGCGGCCCGCGCCCAAGCCGCCCGCCTGCCCAGCGACGCGCCGCCCGCCACCGCCAATCTGGCCGCCTTTGTGCGCGCGAACAGCCTGCTGCTGCTGGGCCAACCCACCGAGGCCCGCGCGATCTATGCGGCCCTCGATGCACGGGGCTGGCATGATCCGGCGGTGCTCAACAACTGGGGCGTGGCCGCTTTGCAAGCCCAGGACGCGCCGGCGGCACGGGCTGCCTTCGACCGCGCCGCCGCCGCCCAGCCGGCACCCAGCCCAACGGCGTTGGCGATCATCCTAACCAATCGTGGCCTAGCCGCAGAAGCGGCCGGCGATTACGCGGGCGCGCTGGCCGCCTATGATGCCGCGCTGAAAAGCGACCCCAAATCCGGCCCGGCCAATCGGCAGCGCGGCTGGCTGGCCTATCGTCTGAGCGACAGCGCCGGGGCCACGCTGTACACCGCAAAAGCCGCCGTCGCCCAGCCCGATAACCCGGCACTTGACCGCCAAGCGGGGCTGATTGCCCTGATGCAGCGCCAGCCGCAGAGCGCCGTTAGTCACTTCGCACGCGCCACGGACCGCTATAACGTCTGGATCAGCGACCTGAGCAAGACCGAGGGCGCGGCCAACAGCCGCAGCAACAGCAGCGAAGCGATCCGTGCCAGCGAACAGATCCGCGCCCTGAACGTGGAGAAGGGCACCACCGCCTATTACACCGGCTTGGCCTACACCGAGATGGCGCAGGGCAAGCCGCGGCCCGGCTTCCTCGAACAAGCGTGGCGCAATCTGCGTGGCGACAAAACCGAAGCCGAACGCGCTATCGCCGCGTTTCAAGAGGCCATCCGGCTCAACCAGGACCGCGCCGGCGTGCGCTACCAGATGGGCCTGCTCTACCGGCAGCAGGGCGACCGCAGCAACGCCCGCGCGCAGTTCGCCAAGGCCAAAGAGCTACAGGCCGATGCGCCCGGCGCATACGAGGCGCTGGCCGAGATGGACTTGGAAGATAAACAGCCTGCCGCCGCGCTGGCCGAGTACCAGGCGCTGCTGAAAGCGAATCCCAGCTATATGCCGGCGCTGATCAAAATGGGCGATATTTACAGCGCCGGCGGCGATAACGCGGGCAAACTCCGCACCTACGGCGCAGTCGCCGCGATCACCGCGACCACGCCGCAAGAGCATTTCTGGCGCGCCCAGGCGCTGGCCGCGCTCGACCGCCGCGATGAGGCCATTGCCGAAGCGCGCACCGCCATAGATGGTGACCCCAACCTCTGGGCGGCCCATCTGCTGCTCGGCAATCTCTACCGCGACGCACATAGCGACGACGCGGCCAATGCCGAGTACGCTAGCGTGCTGAAAGCGCAGCCCGCTAACGTGGAAGCCCTCTATGAGATCGGCAAACTCGAAGCCTTGCACGGCAACACCGATGCGGCACGCGATCATTGGCAGCAAGTCGCCAAGATCCAGCCCGACCACCCCGAAGTCCATTTCGCGCTGGGCAAACTCTACGAGCAGCGTGCCGCCCAGGCTACCCAGGCCGGCAAACCGGACGAGGCGAATAAGTGGCTTGACGCGGCCATCGGTGAGTACAACACAGCAATTGCCAAAAACGCCGGCAAGCCCGACGCGCTGCTGAACTTGGGCCAGTTACAAGAGCAGCGCGGCAACTGGAAAGAGGCCGAAAAACGCTACAGCGAGGCGATCAAAGGCGCTCCCAACTTGGTTGAGGCGCGCCAGGGGTTGGTGCGCGTGCTGCTCAAACAGCCGGGCCGCGACGGCGACGCACTCAAGGCGGCGCAAGATTTCGGGCGCCTCGCGCCCAATGATGCGCGCGCACCCAAGCTGCTGGGCACGGTCTTCCTGTTTCGTGACGATCCGAACAGCGCGCTGACCCAGTATCAGGCGGCGCTGCGGCTGCAACCCGGCGACCCGGAAGCCTATTACGGCCTGGGCCGCGCCTACCAGCTACAGGGCGACCCGGCCCAAGCGCGGCAAAATTATCAGGCGGCGCTGACCGCGCAACCCGGCTCGCCCGCCGCCCTCACCGGCTTGGGCGATTTGGCGCTGGACGGCGGGCAGTACGGCCAGGCGCAGGAATATTATACCCAGGCGCAACAGGCCGATGCGAACTATGCGCCGGCCTGGGTGGGCCTCGGTCGTGCGCTGAACCGCCTGAGCGTCACCCAGCCGGATCTCGCCAACAAGGCGCGCGATGCGCTCACCCACGCCGCCACGCTGGACCCAACCGCCGCCGAGCCGCATTTCTATTTGGGCGAAATCTACGCCGAGCGGGCGTTGTGGGCCAAAGCTATTGCGGAGTACACCACGGCGGCCAACTTGCACCCCAGTTGGGCCATGCCACAGTTCCGGCTGGGCCAAGTCTATCTGTCGCAAAAGCAAACCGCCGAGGCACTGAAAGCCTATCAGCAGGCCACCAAACTCGACCCGCAGTTATTGGAGGGTTGGTTTGGCCTGGGTCAAGCCGAGCGCGAAGTGGGCAACCGCAAAGAGGCGATTAACGCCTACCGCAAAGCCATTGCGCTGAAAGGCGATTATGCGGCAGCTTGGCTGTATCTGGGCTATACGTTAGAAGAAGACGGTCAACGCCCAGAGGCGGTTGATGCCTTTAATCATGCCGCCGGCAGCGCCAGCGACGACATCCAGATCCGCAACGCCGCGCAAGAGGCATTGCGCGGCCACTAGTGACCCCCTCCGCCTCGCGTCGCCCGGCGCTGCTTGACGCGCTCCTGTTGCTGCTGGCGCTGGCCGGCTATTTCGCGCTCACGCTCTACCAGTTGCACCTGCCCGGCCTCTATTATGACGAAGCCTGGGATGCGGTCGCGGCTATGCACCTCGTCCAGGGCACGCCGGTCGAATTGGAGCGTGGCGCGCACCTGATGCTGGGCAGCCGCGCCCTGCCGCTTATGCTCGACGACTACCAGGGCATCATCAGCACCTATATGCTGGTGCCCTTTTTCCTGCTTGGCGGCATCAACGTCACCATGATCCGTGCCTTCCCCATCCTCAGCGGCGCGGTCGCCCTGGTCCTCTGCTTTTTCCTGGCCCGTGCCTGGTGGGGCCGCCCGACCGCGCGCATCGCCGTGTTGCTGTTCGCGGTGGCCCCCTCGTGGATCTTCTGGAGCCGCCTCGGCGTGTATGTCGTGGCCCAGGTGGTGCCGCTCACGCTGGGCGCGCTGCTGGCCTATACGCACTGGTGGCGTGGCCGACCCCGGCGTGCCGGCCGGCTCTGGCTGGGCAGCCTGTTGCTGGGCCTGGGCCTCGCCACCAAGCTGCTCTATGT
>JALYUO010000888.1 GCA_030853735.1 Chloroflexota bacterium | reverse complement strand
CGACCGGCATCAGCGCGGCGGCCCGACTCGCACGCATCGTGCGCGCCGAGTGCGCGGCAGCGGGGCGGCCCTGCCTGTGGTGGGACGCGGGCGATGTCGAAGAGTGGACCGTGCTCGAAAGCGCGGCCAGCCGGGGTGCGGCGCTGTGGGCTGTACTGCGTGCGGCGGGCGTAGACGCGGCCACAGCGGGCAACGGGCTGCTGCTGACCTACGGCAGCGGCGCACTGGCCGGCGCAGCCGCAGCTTTCGGCGCACCCGTCACGCTGGCCGGGCTGACGGAGGTGGCGACCGCTGCACCGCCCGCCGGCACGCAACCGTTCCGTCTGTTCGACCTCGGTGACGTGACGCTCGGCGTGATCGGGCTGACCGTGGCGATCAAAGAATATGCCGGCCTGGGCTTCCGTGTGGCCGACCCAAAAAGCGTGCTGGAAGCGTGGTTGCCGCAGGTGCGCGCAGCGGGAGCCGACGTGATCGCCGTGCTGTCGCATTGCGGCTCAGGCCGCGACCGCGAACTGGCCGCCCACTTTGGCCCGGCGCTGGCCTGGATCATCAGCGCGCATGATCACGAAATCTATCCCGAACCGCTGCGCGTCAACGGCGTACCGATTTGTGAGACCGGCCATCGCGGCGCGTACCTGGGTCGCCTGGACATCACCCTCGACCGGGGCGGCGTGCAGGCGCTGCGTGGCACACTGTTGCCGCTCGACCGCACGGCTCCCGGCGACCCGGCGGTGGACGCAGCTTGGGCCGCGCAGCAGGCGGCGCAGCAAGCCGGGCTAGATCAGGTCGTCGCCACCCTAGCTGCGCCCGCGCCGCTGGCTTACGATGCGGAAAGTCCGTTAGCGAACCTGCTGGCCGATGCGCTGCTGGAGCGCACTGCGGCCGATGTGGCCCTGGTCTTGCCCGGCCACCTACGCCGTCCGCTCGCCGCCGGCCCGCTCACGGTGGCCGACATGATCCACACGCTGGGCACGCCCACCCATCCGGCGACCGTTAGTTTGACCGGGCAGCAGGTGCGCGCCTTGCTCGAATGGCGGCTGGCCCCGGCGCGCATGGCAAGCAAACCCTCGCCGCTCCGCAACAATCCTGCCGGCCAACCTGCCGTTGCGGGCTTGCGCCTGACGCTCGCCCCCGCCGCTCCGCCCGGCGCACGCCTCGCCGCCGTCACGCTGGCCGACGGCACGCCGCTCGATCCGCAGCGTGTCTATCGTGTCGGCTCGGCCTACTACGATCTGTTTTTCGGCGTGCTGGACGAACTCGGCCCGCCCACGCCCAGCGACCTGACGTTGCTGCCCGGTCCGCTCGGTCGCACCCTCACCGACTATCTCGCCGCCCGCTCCCCGCTCACTCCGCCGGGCGTGGGCCGGGTGACGACGATCTAACCCCTTCATGGTAAAGGGCCACGTAGTATTTGGATCAACTATACTTACTTAGAGACAAGGTACTTGACTGTTGTAGATAACTGATCTAAAATACTGAGGAGCATCGGCGTGAGATGCTAACGATCTTTGGCAAACCAGTAAGGAGTGGCTATGAGGAACGATCCAGCAGATCGTATTGTAGCGGTGTACTGGGATTTCGAGAATATCCACGCTTCTCTGGTTGAGCGCGAATCCGGCCCCAACACATATCTCAGGCAACGCTTCCAGCGACAAGAAAGCTTGGTTAACATCAAAGCGGTGATGGACTATGCGCGCACCATTGGCGTAGTTGCCATCAACCGGGCCTATGCCAACTGGCAATGGCTTGACCGCTACCGTGATGATCTAAACGAGTATGGCTTGGATTTGATCCAACAATTTTCGCGTGGCATGAAAAATGGAGCCGACATCCGCCTGGCGTTGGACGTGTTGGAAGATCTTCACCACTTCCGCCACTTAACGCATATTATTGTGGTTGGCGGTGACAGCGACTACATTAGTCTAGCGCAGAAGGTTAAGCAGGCAGGTCATACTATTATTGGAGTGGGTGTGCGTGAAACAGTCAATCAGTTTTGGGTCCAGTGCTGTAACGAATTCAAGTTCTACCAAACGCTGCTGACAACCGCCGGATCGCCCCTTAACGCGCCGGCTCCCGAAAACGTAGATCGTCTCAGCCTCAGCGATGTACGGGCGTTGCTGCTGCGCGCTTTACAACAATTGAGTGCTCAACGCGGCGATAGTATTATTCTTCGCTCGGCGCTCAAGGCGTTCATGTTGCGGCTCGATCCCTCATTTGATGAGGCTACGCTGGGCTTTCCGTCTTTTAGTTTGTTCCTAGATGCTTTCCCTGATATGGTACAGAATGTCAACAACGATTCCGGCGGTAGTGTGCGCTTGATCCAACCAGCAAGCAATGGTAACGGTATATCTCTCGGCCCAGTGCTGTCTACGGCTAACC
>JALYUO010000883.1 GCA_030853735.1 Chloroflexota bacterium | reverse complement strand
TCCAGGCGGGCGGGGCGAGGCGGTAGACCGCCCAGACCACCGCTGGGGCCAGCAGCAGCAGCAGGCCGGCCACGATCAGCGGCAGGCGGGCGGTGTGGCGCATCAAGGCGTGCCTGCGGGCAGGAGTTCGCCGTCTAGTCGCACCTGGCCCCCGGCGACGATCTGCGGCAAGCGTACGCGGTCGGGCGGGGTGAGCGGGAGGGGCGCGCCGTCGAGCCGCAGGCTGCGGGCCGGGCGGGGCAGGGTGATCCAGACATCGGTCAGGGCATCCGGGCTGCGGTTGGTGAAGAGGGTGCTGAATGTGTCTGCGCCGGTCAGCGTGGTGGCTTGCTCGATCTGGGCCACATCGCGTTGGCGTTGCACCAGCGTGCTGACCGGGGCGATCCAGAGATCACCGGCATCGCGGGCAGCGGCGGCGGCGGCGATCACCTCGGCCCAGGCATCATGCACCGCCGGCTTGGTCAGCTCTTCGGGATGGGTCCAGAAAGAGGTCACGCCGCGCCGGGCAACCGTTGCGCTGATCACGGCGCGGCCCTGGATTGCACCGGGCACGCTCAACGAGCCATTGCTGTCGCCGCTATCCGGCCCGGCTGCGCCCAGCAACAGGTCAGGCATGACCGCAATGCTGGGATAGAGCGCCACGGCACTGAGGGTATAGTAATCACCGGCAGGGATGTTGGTGCTATAGAGCCGCGTCACCGATTGAATACCATGATCGACTAGCACTTGGTAGGTATCGGCTTTGGTGCTGTTCGAGGATTCCCATGGAAAGGCGAAGGAATGCGCCGGCGGCAACTTGCGGGCTTGGGCCGCCTGGTTCCATTCGGCCAAGTCGCCTGTGAGCGAGATAGGTAAGGTGGCACGCACCGCGAGATGGCCGAAGGTATGGCTGCCGATTTCATGACCGGCAGCGACTAGGCGGTCGGTTTGGTCGCCGAAATACCAGGCCGGGTCCGTGGCGACGGTGCCGTAGGGGTCGTCGCTGTACCAGGGGTGGATCAGCCAGTAGTCGGTGTTCCAGCCCCAGCGGGTGCCGAAGGGATAGGTCGGGTTGCCGGCAAACTGGCGGTGATCGGGGTTGCCGTCCAGCAGGTTGTAGCCGGTGGCGTAAAAGGTCGCCGTGATATGGTGCTGCGCGAACAGACCGGCCAGGATGTCGGCCCCGGCGCGCATATTGCGGCCACGGGTTTCGGCGTAGGCCAGGTCGTGGCCGCTTTTGGAGTGGATCAGGCCGCCCATCGCGCTTTCCCAATCGAAGGAGAAGGCCAGCGCTGCCTGCGCGCCGTTGGGCCAGGGGTCAATGCGTAGCCCAACCTGGCCCAGCGCGGGTGCGTGGACCGTTGGCGTTCCGTCGAGCGCCCGCAGCCATAGTTGGGCGTAGCTGCTACCAGCAGGGGCGGTGGCCGCGCCGCGTAACGGTTGGCCGGCGGCCTGCGGCGGACCGGCACTGTAGCTGCCACCGCGTTGTAGCGGTTCGAGGGTCGCTTTCTCCCATTGCACAATGGCTTGAGCATGGCCGCTGCCGCCGGTTGCCACGTCGTAGCAGAGCGTCGCGCCGGGGCGGACGGCGATGCGGGCGGATTGCAGATCGGTGCCCGCCGTCAAGCCACCAGTGCCGCCCGATACGCCGCCGGCCAGGGTGCCACTGACGGTCCACGCGGCGATTGGGGTGTCTGGGGGGCCGGCGGCGAAGGCGGGGTTCGCCAGCAGGTTGTGGCTGCCCGTGAGAGTCACGCCGGTGCAGGCGGCGGCGGTGTCGGCGGGGCAGGGGCGGGTGAGCGCGAAGCCGGTTAGGCCGCCTGCTCCCAGTAGTAGCACGAATCCGCTTCCGATCAGGGTCTGCCCGGTGAACAGGGTGATGGCGCGACGGCGGCGGCCCAGCCCGATCAGCACCAGCCCCACCAGCGCGCATAACCCGGCCAGCGCGGCGGCAAGCTGTGCGCTGGGGGTGCAGAGCAGGCCGGTCACGGTTGCGCCTGGGCGGTGGGGCTGCGTCCGGCGCGGGCTTCGATCCACCAGACGGCATAGCCCAACAGGGCGTTGGCGACGTTGAGGCCGAGGATGAGGGTGGAGAGGGCGACGGCTTGCGCGGCGGCGGTCGCCGGGTCGGGTACGAGGCGGCCCAGCAGCGCGACCATCGCCGCATCGCGCGTGCCCACGCCGCCGACGCTGACCGGCACGAGTGCGGCCACGGTGGTCAACCCGACC
>JALYUO010000200.1 GCA_030853735.1 Chloroflexota bacterium | reverse complement strand
CCCCCTTCCTTCGTAGGGAAGGGGGTCGGGGGGTTAGGCCGGTCAGCGCATCAGGATCGCGCGGGCGGGGGCACCGTCGCAGCCGCGCAGCTTGACTGGCAGGCAGACGAGATCGTAGAGGCCCGGTGCGATGCCGGTCAGGTTCAACCCTTCCACCGGGATCACGCCCGCGCCGAGCAGGATGCGGTGGGTGGTCACGCCGTCGTCGAACGGCGCGACCGACAGGTAATCCACCCCGACCAGCCGCACGCCATGATCCACCAGCCACTGCGCGGCATCGCCCTGCACCGCCGCGAAATCGGGGTGGAAGGTGCGGTCATCGGCGGCCCAATAGGCGGAGTTGCGGGTATGGAACAAGATGCGTGTGGTGCCCGGCGGGATGGCTTGCGCCTCCAGCACCGCCGCAGTGATCTGGGCCACGCTATCGTCCAGTCGCACGACCAACGCCGGGCCGACCAGCACATTGAGGTCCAGCGTATCCGTCGCGCTGCCGCCGGCGATAAAATGCACCGGTGCGTCCAGATGGGTGCCCGTATGCACGCCCGCATCATAGCGTGAGACGGTAGCAACATCGCCTTTATTTACATCAGACACCCGTTCGAGGCAGACCTCCGGGTTGTCGGGCCAATGAACCATGCCGCTGTAGACGGCGTTCGAGATGTCGTAGATTTGCATGGAGCCTCCTATGGGCGGATTGCGGAATGCGGATTGCGGATTGCGGAATACGTAAGGATCAGTCGTATGTGAGCATTATAGCATACGCCCCTGACAGGATATGCTATAATTTCTACAACGCCGATTTACGATTTACATTCCGCAATCCGCAATCCGCAATCCGCAATCCGCAATCCGCATTCCGCATTCAGGAGGCCGTTCATGGCGACTAAAGCGATCCCTGGACCCGTCGGTATCGCCGCGTTGTGGGCGCTGGGGCCTATGCTGCGCGATCCATTGGGCTTTATCACGGCGGGGGTGGCGCGCTATGGGCCGGTATTGGGCCTGGGCGCGGGGCCGTTGCGCGCGGTGTTGCTGGCGGGGGCGGCGGCCAACCGCTACATTCTGGTGGAGGCCGCCGATAATTTTCTCGTCGCGCCGTTTTATGACCGGCTTCATGCGCGCTGGTTAGTAGGGGAGGGGCTGGTGTTTATTGACGACCCCGCCCACCGCCAAGTGCGTCGCCTGTTGCTGCCGGCGTTCCATCGCGGGCGCATCGCCGTCTATCAAGCGACGATGCAGACCGAGACGACGGCGCTGTTGGACGGTTGGCGACCCCGGCAGCCCGTTGATCTAGCCGCCGCCATGCACCACCTGACGCTGCGGATCATGGGACGCACCCTGTTCGGAGTGGATCTGGACAGCGATGTGAGCGGCTTGAGCCAAGCGGTGGCGTTGCTGGCCGAGGCGTTGGGCAACCAGACGCAATTGCTGTTCAACCAAGTGCCCTTCGACCTGCCGGGGCTGGGTAAGGGCGGCAGCGTGCGCCGGGCGCAGCGGCAGATCCGCACAACGCTCGCGGCTATTGTCGCCGACCACGTCCGCAGTGGGGCCGACACGGGCGATGTGGTGTCGCTGCTGGTGGCCGCGCGTGATGAGGACGGCGGGCAACTCACACCGGACCAGTTGCTCGACAATCTTACCACATTGTTTTTCGCCGGCCACGAAACGAGCGCCAACGCGCTGACCTGGGCCGGCTACCTGCTGGCGCGCCATCCACGGGCGGCGACCCGGCTGCACGCAGAATTGGACACGGTGCTACAGGGTCGCCCCCCCACGCCCGCTGACCTGGATCGCTTGCCCTATCTCGAAGCGGTGGTCAAAGAGACGCTGCGCCTCTACCCGCCGTTGCCGGTTTTCTACCGCGTGGCCCGCGCTGCCTTCACTTGGCAAGGCTATACCATCCCCGCCGGCACCTTTGTCCTCTACTCGCCCTACATCAGCCACCGCTTGGCCGACCAATTTCCCGACCCAGAACGCTTCCGCCCGGAACGCTTCCTGCCCGGTGCCGCCGCCCCGCCGCCCTATGCCTACCTGCCGTTTGCCGTCGGCCCGCGATCCTGTATCGGTGCGCCGTTTGCCATGATGGAGATCAAGACGATCCTAGCCGGCATCTTGCAACGCTATGAACTGGCTCTCGTGCCCAAGCAACGGGTGCGCCCCGTCGTGCGCGCCACCTTGCAGCCCCAGGCGGGCCTCTGGGTGCGTGTAAGCGCTCGCTCCCCCGGCAACACACCGGTCGCCGTGGCCCCGCCGGAGCCGGCCCGCTGACCCCGCACGGCTAATTCGTAACCACACGTCATCCTCGGAGGTCACTATGTACTGGAACGAACCCGCCGAAACGCTGCCCCGCTCCGACCTGCGGGCGTTGCAACTACAACGTTTGCAGACCACCGTCGCTGACGTGTACGCCCGCGTGCCGCTATTTCGTGAACGCTGCGCCGCGGCAGGCGTGGGGCCGGACCGCCTACAACGCCTGGAGGATCTGGCGCGGTTCCCAGTCACAGTCAAAAGCGACTTGCGCGCGACCTATCCCTTTGGCCTGTTCGCGCGCCCGCTCGATCAGGTGGTTCGCATCCATGCCTCGTCGGGCACGCGCGGCAAGCCGACCGTGGTGGGCTATACGCGCGGCGATATTGCGCTATGGGCCGAGGTTTGCGCGCGGGCGCTGGTGGCGGCGGGCGCGCAGCCCGGCGATAGGCTGCACAATGCCTACGGCTATGGCCTGTTCACCGGCGGTCTGGGCGTGCATTACGGCGCGGAACTGCTGGGTTGCACCGTCGTGCCCATGTCGGGCGGCAACACGCCGCGCCAGATCATGCTCCTGCAAGACTTCGGCGCGCAGATTCTCACTTGCACCCCGTCGTATGCGCTCAACCTGGCCGACCATCTGGACGGCGCGGGCATCGCGCCCGGCAGCCTCGCCTTGCGGCTAGGCCTGTTCGGGGCCGAACCCTGGACCGAAGCCATGCGCGCCGAAATCGAGCGCCGCCTGGGGATCGTTGCGCTGGACCTCTACGGCCTCAGCGAGATCATCGGCCCCGGTGTGGCTATGGAGTGCGCCGAGGGCCGCGACGGCCTGCACGTCTGGGAAGATCATTTTCTGGTTGAGATCCTCGATCCGCTCACCGGCGACCCCTTGCCGGAGGGAGAAGAAGGCGACCTGACTTTTACCAGCCTGACGAAAGAGGCGTTCCCCCTGGTGCGCTACCGCACCGGCGATCTGTGCCGCTTCACCACGGAGCCGTGCCGGTGCGGGCGCACGCATGGGCGCATGAGCCGCATCAAAGGCCGCACCGACGATATGCTGGTCATTCGCGGGGTTAACGTCTTCCCCTCCGAGATCGAGCGCGTCCTGTTGGCCCAGCCCGAACTCGCCCCGCACTACCAGATCGTGATCGACCGCAGCGCCGCCATGCCGCGTCTCGAAGTGCTGGCCGAACTCACCCCGGCTTTCGCCGCCACCGCCGCCGACCCCACCGCGCTCCGTCACCGCGTCGAAGCCGCCCTCGCCGCCACGCTCTCCCTGCACGCCGTTGTCCACCTCCACCCCCCCGGCGATCTGCCGCGCAGCGAAGGCAAAGC
>JALYUO010000840.1 GCA_030853735.1 Chloroflexota bacterium | reverse complement strand
GCCCTGGCCCGCCGCGTCGGCGAACATGGCGTGCGCGCCGACATCCTCAGCGTCGGCATTACCGGCCCCGACGATCTGATCACCCTGGGCAAGATAACCGGCGAGATGCGCGAAATCGGCAAGCCCTTCCCGGTGTTGGCGGTGGTCGGGCGGCCCGAACTGGTGGCCCCCGCCCTGGAAACCGCCGCCGCCGTGAAACTGGCCCTGATCCACGGCGGCGAAACCGCCCGCCTGCTCGATGCCTACCTCGCCGCGCCGCACGCCGGCCAGAAACCAGTCTGGATCGACCTGCTGGACACGCGCGGCGACCGCGAACTGCACAACGCTGCTGACGTACACGACTATAGCATCGTGGACGATATGCTGGCGATAGCCGACCGCCTGCACGCGGCGGGCCACACCGAGGCCACCCTCAGCCTGACCATTGACGAAACCGGCTACCGCCTGCGCGCCTACCGCCTGCTCGACTCGCAACTGCGCGCACGGGGCTACCGCTATCCGCTGCACCTGATCGCCACCGCCATAGACGCAGCCGACGAAGCGGGCCAACTGCACGCCGCCGTCTCGCTGGGCGCGCTACTCACCGACGGCATCGGGGCCAGCGTCCAGACCTATGGCCCCGGCGCGTTCGACACCCGGCTGGTCTTCACCTACAACCTGCTGCAAGCCGCCGGCGCACGCCTTAGCAAAACCGAATTCGTGGCCTGCCCCTCCTGCGGGCGCACCCTGTTCGACCTGCAAAGCACCACCGAGCGCATCAAAGCGCGCACCGGGCACCTGGTTGGGGTCAAAATCGCCGTCATGGGCTGCATCGTCAACGGCTTGGGCGAACTGGCTGATGCCGATTTCGGCTATATGGGCGGCGCGCCCGACAAGGTGAACCTGTTTGTCGGCAAAGAGTGCATCGAAAAGAACGTACCCACCGCCCAGGCCGTAGACAAACTCGTGAACCTGATCAAAGCGTACGGCCGCTGGGTCGAACCCGGCGCGCCCGTCGCCGATTAACACAGCCACGGAGTAGCACAGCCCCAAAGGTCAGCCTTGTGCTATAATAGCCCCAAACCAATCGCCCAGCGCAGCCCATGCTTACGCATTACATTGCACGCACCCAACTTTGCAACCCGCGTAGCGGTCAGAAGCAGATCCACCCGGCGCTGCTGGGCAGGGCACCTGCGGCGGGTCGGTCAGACTGTAGGAGGGTGGCTCCGCCCCGCGACCGTGGCCGGTCGGGCAGCAGATTCTTCGCTGTGCTCAATAGACCAACCAGGGCTATTCGTTATGCTGTAGCAGCGCTGCTTGCTGCGCTTGTTGGGGTGGGCGACTTGGGGGATAGGCCAAATAGAGCGGGTTGAGTTACTCAATAGGCCAACGTCCTAGCGGAAGCGGTACACAAAACCTTAAAAAGCTCCGTGTCTCCGTGTTGTCGTCCGTTCACGTTTTACGTTTTACGTTTTACGCCGAAGGACTGCCATGACCACTCCCGCCCCCCCCACCGACCTGTTCCTCTCCTATGTCGAGGCGGATCGCGCCTGGGTCGAAGGCTACTTGGCCGATGGGCTGGCGGCGGCGGGGGTCACCACCGCCTCCGAGGCCACCTTTGCGTTGGGCGCACCCCGCCTGACCGAGTTTGAGCGCGCCATGCGCGGCAGCCACCGCACCGTGCTGGTGCTGTCGCCCGCCTAACTCGCCGACGACACCGCGCAGTTTACGGATCTGGTGTCCGAAAGTTACGGCGCGCTCGCCGATCAGTGGCCGATCATCCCGCTGATCCTGGAGCCGGTGACGCTGCCGCCGCGCTTGGCCGCGCTGCCGGTGCTGGATGCCACCGCCGAAGCCCAGTGGTCGGCGGCGCTGGCCCAGTTATGTCAAGAGGCCAACCGGCCCCCGCCGCCGCCCGTGCCCGCGCCCGCCTGCCCCTATCCCGGCATGGTGCCTTTCACTGAAGCCGACAGTCCCCGCTTCTTTGGCCGCGATAGCGAGATCACCGACCTGTTGCACCGCTTGCGCGACTATCCATTCGCCACCGTCATCGGCGCGTCGGGCAGCGGCAAGGCGGCGCTGGTCTTCGCCGGCCTCATTCCCGCCCTGCGGACCAGCGCCGCCTTCGGTCCCGACGGCTGGGTGATCCGCACCATGCGTCCCGGCACTGATCCGTTGGGTGCGCTGCGGGCCACGCTGGGCGGCGACCCCGCCGATCCGGCCACCCTGGCGGCGCTGTTAGCCGCCCCACCCCAGGCTGCCCGCCTGCTGCTGGTGGTAGACCAATTCGAGGAGATGTTTACCCTGGCGCTGGGCGACACCGGCCCCTTTCAGCAAGCCTTGCTGGGCCTGATCGGCTTACCCAATTACTATGTCGTGCTGACCGTGCGCGCCGACTTCTACCCCGGCGTGATGACGCTCAAACTCTGGTCGGCCATCCAGGCGCATCGCCTCGAAGTGCTGCCGCTAGGGGCTGACAGCTTGCGCTCCGCGATCAGCTGCCCGGCCGATGCCGTCGGCGTGGGCGTGGAGCCGACCCTGGTCGAGTGCTTGGTGAGCGATGCCAGTGGGCAGCCGGGCGCATTGCCGCTCATCCAGCAGACCCTGGTGCTGCTGTGGGACCGCATGATGCGCCGCTTCCTGCCACTCACCGCCTATAACGCGCTGGGCGAGGGCAGCGGCGCAACCCGACGCAGCGGCTTGCAGGTGGCGATTGCCCGCCGCGCCGATGCCACCCTGGCCGCCCTGCCCGCTGCCGCGCACCGCGTCCTGGCCCAGCGCATTTTCCTGCGCCTGATCCAGTTCGGCGAAGGCCGTGCTGATACCCGCCGCCAGCAGACGGTGGGCGAGCTACGCGCCGCCGGCGACAATGCCGCTGTGTTCGACACCACCCTGGCCGCGCTCACCGCCGACCGCCTGCTGACCATGAGCGGCGACAGCGCCGCCGACGACCGCCGCGTAGACCTCGCGCACGAAGCCCTGATCGCCGGCTGGCCCACCTTGCAACGCTGGATCGCCGAACGCCGCGAAGCCGAGCAGCGCCGCCGCCGCCTGGAAGACCTGGCTTCCGAGTGGCTGCGCCTGGGCAAACAGGGCGGCCTGCTTGACGACGTGGAACTGCGCGAGGCCGACCGCTGGCTGGGCAGCCACCATGCGGCCGACCTGGGCACCGACGACACCTTGCAGGCGTTTGTCGCGGCCAGTCGCACAGCCATTGCCGCCGCCGCCGCTGAACAGGTCGCCCTCCACCAGCGCGAATTAGCCCAACAGCAAGCCCTCACCGCCGCCCAACGGTTACGCGCCGAGCAGGGCACGCGCGATGCCCGCCGTTTCCGCCTCTTTTCGCTGGGCCTAGCCGTTTTGCTGCTAGCCGCAGTGCTAATCGGCTTCTATGCCTTCAACCGTGATCAAGCCGCCCGTCGATCCCAGGAGGTCGCCACCGTAGATGCTTTCGCCGGCTCCGGCATCGGCGTATTAGTCACCGACCCGGAATTGGGCCTGCTTGTGGCGCGCGAGGCGCTGCTGACCAGCCAAAGCTACGGCTTGCCCCCGCCCGGCCCGGTGTTGGAAGCCTTGCACCGCACCCTGCTGGAATCCCACATCCGGCTGACCCTGCGCGGCCACCAGGACACCGTCTACAGCGTCGCCTTTAGTCCCGACGGCACCACCCTGCTCACGGCGGGTGCAGATAAGTCGGTACGCCTCTGGGACGCAACCACCGGCCAAGCGCACGGCACCCTGTCCGGGCATACCGATGGCGTGACGCGCGCCCTCTTTGCCCCGCAGGGCGACCGCCTGCTCACCACCTCGGCCGACGGCACGGCGCGTTTATGGGATACCGCCACTGGTCAAACTCTGCACACGCTCAGTGCCCCCGACACCGGACCCGTAGTGAACGGAGCCTGGAGTCCCGACGGCAAGGAGGTGGCGACCGCCCACCAAGACGGCAGCGTTCACGTCTGGGCTGCCGCCACGGGGCAAGCGCGCCTGCAAATGGCGACCGGCGCAGCGGAAGTGCCCGGCGTAGCCTGGAGTCCCGATGGTCGCCGCATCGCCACCGCCGACCTGGACGACAAAGCCCAGCTATGGGACGCAGCCAGTGGGCAGCTCCAGCTAGCGATCACCGCGACCAGCCGGCTATGGAGCGTAGCCTGGAGCCCCGACAACGCCGCCGTCGCCATCGGGCGTGACGATGGGCGGGCCCAGGTCGTGGACGCACAGACCGGCTTAACCCGGCTGCTGCTCGACGGCCACGGCGACCGCGTGGTCAGCGTCACCTACGCCCCCGACGGCACCCAGATCGCCACCGCCAGTGAAGACGGCACGGCCATCACCTGGGACGCAACCACTGGGCGGCAACTGACAGTGTTTCGCGGCCACAGCGCGGGCCTCACGGCGGTGGCCTATCGCCCCGACGGCACCGAGCTGGTCACCAGCAGTAAAGACGGCACCGCCCGTGTCTGGACGGTCGCCGCGCGCAACGAACTCCCTTTATTGCGCGGCCACCAGGGTGCCTTAGAAAATCTGGCCTGGAGTCCCGACAGCCGGCGCATCGTCAGCGCGGGCGATGACACCCAGGCAATCCTCTGGGATGCCGCCACAGGGCAGCAACTGACCACGCTGGCGGGCCACCACGGCACCGTCTTCACCGCCCAATTCTCGCCCGACGGCAAGCAGTTGGTGACGGCGAGTGACGACGGCACCGCCCGCATCTGGGATGCCGCCTCCGGCGCAGCATTGGTGCAGTTGAGTGGGCATAACGGCTCTGTGCAAAGCGCGGCCTGGAGTCCCCACGGCAAGCGTATCGTCACCGCCGGCACGGACGGCACCGCCCGTATATGGGATGCCGCCGGCGGTGACGAGGTGTTGCGCCTCACCGGTCACGACGGCGCGGTCAACGAGGCCCGCTATAGCCCCGACGGCACGCGCATCGCGACCGCCGACGACGACAAGACAGCACGCATCTGGGACGCAACCACCGGCACCCTGCTCCGCACCTTGACCGGCCACAGCGCGGTCGTGACGAGCGTAGCCTGGAATCCCGCCGGCACCCAACTGGTCACCGGTAGCGCAGATCGCACCGCCCGCATCTGGGATGCCGCCGACGGCGCTTCGCTCTCGGTGCTGCGCGCCCACTTGCAGGATGTGACAAGCGTGGGCTGGAGTCCCGACGGGGCCACCGTCATTACCGGCGGCCGCGACCAGTCAGTGCGGATCTGGGATGCCACGAACGGCATCCCCGTTTTCGTGTTATACGGTGCGACCGATCAGGTGAGCGGCGTGGCCTACAGCCCCGATGGACGCTGGATCGCCGCTAGTAGTGCCGACGGCGCGGTGCGCCAATACGCCGTGCGCCCCAACGATCTGCTGGCCCTCGCCACGGCCCACCTCACCCGCGATCTCACCCCCGACGAGCGCGCCACCTTCATCGGCAGCCCCTGATGCGCCCACACCACGCCATCCCTAACTCCCGCTCTCTCTGTAGGAGCTTTCAAGGAGAGGTTTTGCTAGGGGACCGGCCAGAAGCGTAGCCTCCCTCGCCCCGCCGGGGAGAGGGTTGGGGTGAGGGGAGATCAGTGAGGGCCGGCCAGAAGCGTAGACCCCCTCGCCCCCGCCGGGGAGAGGGTTGGGGTGAGGGGAGATCGGCGGGAGCGCGAGAGATGGACCCGTTGCCGCTACTCAGCCAACCCCTTCTCCTAAGCAGTGGACGACCGCCGACCGCCGACTGACGGCCCACGGCCCACCCCCCACCGCCTACTCCGTCGGCGGCGGCAACCACCCGTCCGGGGTCCAGAACTCGGTCGCCCCAGCCGCCACCAGGATCGCGGCGCTGCCGTCCGCCCGCAAAGCCCACAGCCCCGCCGCACTGGGC
>JALYUO010000836.1 GCA_030853735.1 Chloroflexota bacterium | reverse complement strand
GCCCTGGCCCGCTTTGCGCCCGATCATGCCCGAATCGACCATCCGCCGCTGGATCGGATGAGGCCGGTAGCGCGGTTCGCCGAAGAAGGCGGCATAGACCGACTCGGTGACGGCGAAGTTGATGTCAATGCCGATCAGATCCATCAACTCGAAGGGCCCCATGCGGAAGCCGGCCAGCCGGATCAGGCAGTCAATATCTTCGACCGGCAGCAACTGCTCGCCCAGCAGCCGCAACGCCTCGCCATAGAAGGGGCGCGCCACGCGGTTAACGATGAAGCCGGGCGTATCAAGCGCCTGCACCGGCGTTTTGCCGAACGCGCGCGCCAGGGCGACGGTCGCGGCGGTCACGGCGGGGTCGGTGCGCTGCCCGGCGATTACCTCGACCAGCGCCATCGCCGGGGCCGGGTTGAAGAAGTGCATCCCCACCACGCGCTCCGGCCGCTTGGTTGTCGCGCCCAGCGCGGTGATAGACAGCGAGGAGGTGTTGGAGGCCAGGATCGTGTCCGGCCCACAAAGCGCATCCAGCGCACCGAACAATTCGCCTTTCAGAGCCAGACTTTCGGGGGCGGCTTCGATGATCCAGCCCGCCGGGACCAACGCGGCCCGGTCGGTGGCCGGCTGGATGCGCTCCAGCGTGGCGGTCAGCTGCTCGGCGGTCAGTTTGCCCTTGTCTACGCGGCCCTGCAAGCCCTTGCGGATGCCCGCCAGCCCGCGCTCAACAAACTCCGGCTTGATGTCGTAGAGGATGACCTGTCGCCCGCTTTGCGCCGCAACCTGCGCGATACCCGCGCCCATCGTGCCCGCGCCGATGACCCCTATCGTCTCATCAGCCATGGCTATTCGCCCTTAAAGGTGGGGGTGCGCTTCTCCACAAAGGCGGCAATCGCTTCCTGCGCGTCGGTGGTGCGGCTTGCAGTCTCCTGGCCGTGCCCTTCGTACTCCAGAATCTCGTGCAGTTGGGCGTGCATGGCCCGGTTGAGCGCGCGCTTGGTCAGCCCATAGGCGACTGTCGGCCCCTGTGCCAGCTTGTTGGCCCATTCAGCCGTCGCGCTCACTAATTGGTCGGCGGGCACCACGCGGTTGACCAGCCCGATGCGCCACGCTTCGTCGGCGGGCACGTCTTCGGCCAGCATACACAGTTCGGCGGCCTTGCCCAGCCCGACCAGCCAGGGCAAGAAATAGCTGCCGCCGGAGTCGGGCACCAGCCCGATGCGCGTGAAGGCCATGATCAACTTGGCCTTGTCCGACGCGATCCGCAAGTCGGCAGCCAGGGCCAGGCTCATGCCCGCGCCCGCCGCCACGCCGTTGATGGACGCAATGATCGGCTTCTCCAGGCCGCGCATTTTGAGGACAATGGGGTTGTAGCGTGTCCGCACCGCGTCGGCGACCGAGGCGCGCACACCGCCGGTATGCGCCCGCAGATCCTCGCCCGCCGAAAACGCCCGCCCCGCGCCGGTGATCACCAAGCAGCGAATGGCCTTGTCGCGCTCACTCTGCTTCAGCGCGTCCTGGATCTCGTCGGTCATCTGCTTATTGAAGGCGTTCAACACGTCGGGCCGGTTCAGGGTCAGCGTCGCCACCCCGCCTTCGACCGCCCACTGGATCGTCTGGTACTCCACGCTTTGCTCCTCTCAGCGATCCGCCTGGGCCGCGACCCGGTGATGGGCCACGGCCAGCGCGCGCCGTAATTGCTCTTCGCCTACCCCTGCCGTGAACAGTGGGTCGCCTGCGCCGTCTACGCGGAACATTTGTTGCCCCAAGTCGAGGCTGACGCGGAAGGCCACCGCCGCACCTGCCGGCCCAATCCCCCAAGTGTCGGTGCCGCCGGTCAGCGTCCATTTGCGACGGAAGCGCGCATTGCGCCCCCACAGCGAGTCGCCCATCTCGCCCAGCACGCGCCGCACCAATGGGTCCAGCACGGCCCGCGCCTCGCGTTGCACGGCGGCGCTTAACCGGCGCTCGGCACGGCTGGGTTCGGCGGGCACATCAGGGTCTGGCATACGAGGGCTATTATAGCATTGTCGGGGGCGTGGGGTCCAATTGACATAATGCGGCAGACGGGCGACTGGAACTCGCCACTACCGCTACGAAGCCCGCCTACGCGGGCTGGAGCCGGATTATGGGATGTGGATTACACGATATGGTGGGGGGCGGGCGACTGGAACTCGCCGCTACCGCTACGAAGCCCGCCTGCGCGGGCTGAGAGGGAAGTCCATACCATTACGAAGTTCGCCTGCGCGGGCTGAGAGGGATTATGTGATGTGGAAGTCCACGCCATACTGTACCGCCCCCAGCTTACGTGCTACGGCTTGCGAGGCGGCGTTTTCCCAGGAGGTGCTGTAGAGCGGCAGCCTGCCGGTTGCCCGCACGCTTGCGGCCCAGCCACGCACCGTTTCGGCAGCATAGCCGCGTCCCCGGTAGCCCTCTATTGTGTCTACGCCGGCTTCGATGGCCTGCGCGGTGCGCCGGACCGAGTAGCACGCCGCGACCGCTACCCCATCCACGACGACCACCACAACGGGCGCACGTTCGGCTAGTCTTTGCAACGTGTAAGGGAAATAGGTACTCAACAAGGCCGTGTTCTCCGACGTGATCCTTACGGTGCCGGTCGGTGGCACAAGGTTTGGCAGGTAGTAGGCTGGGCCTGCGTAGGTGCTACGGATAGGAGCCGATTGCCTGAGCAAGTCTATATACTCTGCGAGGTGGCGGGGCGGTTCGCGTAAGTCGCTGCGAATCGGCTCATCGGCAGCCAGTCGCTCAAGTTGGGCAGTCAGGTCTGGCGGCAGATCATAGCGCGTGCGCCACAGGTTGCCCGACGGGGTGCGGGCCAGGAAGAAGCGGGGGGCCGGGTCGTCGGGGTCCGGCTCATTGACGCGCAGCAAGCGGCCGTTTGCATCATGCACATAAAGCGCGGCGGCTTGCATCTGCGCCAGTTCAAGCGGGTTGTGGTTCATCTGTATCTGCTTGCCGCCATTGCTGGGGAAATAGTAGCCGCACCTTGTTCAGCAATCCAATATTAGTGCTGCTGATCGGTTCCAACTGGAACTCGTCTGAGTGCCATGTCGCCTCTGTAACCGATGGGTAGTATTTTAGCTGCCCGCCTGAATCGCCGTACCACTCAACAACGGTACCACTTTGATCCCTAGCCAGCAAACGTCCCGCCTCTATATCGTGTTGCCCTGATCTTTTGCTGGGAAAGGACCATTGCAGGGTAGCCGGATCAGGAAGCACTACAGGGAATCGGTGTAGTTGGTACTTTGCCGGCGTGTTTTGCCCTTCTTTGGCACCGCGGCCTGTTTTCGGTTCTTGCCAGGAAAGTACCAAATATGAACTGCGTGTAAGATCAACTAATTTTTCACGGCTTTCTGCGCGATGCCAGTCTTCTACCAACTCGATTAACCCAACACCGACATCTGTGGGGTGCTGCTTCCAAGTATCGTGCGTGATCCCTCTTGCAGTTTGCAGATGTGTCCAGAAC
>JALYUO010000829.1 GCA_030853735.1 Chloroflexota bacterium | reverse complement strand
GAAGGGGGTGGGGGGGTTAGGTCGGCGACGGGCAACGAACGCAGCCGCTACGGCCCCACAGCGGTGCGGAAAGTCCAGACCTTATGGCGCACAGTGCCGTCCTGGGTAACGGTGACATCGGCACGGTACGGCGCGCCCATCGCCAACGGGCTACGCGGGTGCAGCGTCACCATATTGAAATAACCAGCCGCAGGCGTGGTGGTGATCGGCACCGTCCCACCTTGCGCGTCGGTCAGCGTCGCGCTCACCAGCATGATAGGGGGGGTGAAGGGGCCGAACTGCCAAGTGATGGCGGCGGTATGAGCATCAAGCTGGCCGTCACCGGGATAGACCACATTATCCGGCTGTTCGGGGCCAGTGGTGCCACCAATGATATTCAGCGCCGCCGCGCAGCCCAGCGCGTCGCAGCCCAGCGCGAAGCCCGTCCGCACCAGGGGCGGATTGAGCATCCCGAAGCGGTGCAGCGGCTCTTCCATCCAGCCGTCAATCGCGTCTGCTGGGGTGAAGCCCGGTGACGCGCGAAACAAATTGCTGCCCTGCGCGGCCGCCTGCCCTGCCGTGGTGTAGCCGGGCCGGTCGGGGGTTTCGTTGTGTTCCGTCTGGTCGTGATTGAGTAGCATATAATGGATATGTAGTGCATCAGCAGCGGTCAGCGCACCATCTGCGACCACCGGCGGCAGAGCCGCTGCGGCCCGATAGTAATTAAAGCGCGCCAGCCAGTCGGTGGGGAGCGCCGCCGCAGCCGGGGTCGCGCTGGGCGGGGTGCGTGTGGCCGTCGGCGTGCTACCCAGCGCAGTCGGCACAGCGGTCGGTTGACTGCCGCCGTTCGCGTATTTCGCGTCATAGCGGAAGCGACCCAACTGGCTCAACAGCACGTTATAGGGCGGCGCGTTTTCGGGGTGCCGCTCAAACACGGCGCGCTCAAAATACTGCACGGTGTAGGCTTGCCCGTTCAGGTCACTCTTCTCCGTGAACTCGTCAGAGATCGGGTAGCCCTGTTGGGCCAAGCCACCGTGATCTTCCCAGTAGGCGCGAAACGTGCCGCCGACCGTGTGCCCGGTTTCCGCAAACAGGCGCGGATTGTCCGCATTCACGCGCTGGCTGGGCGCGCCGTTGGGATATTTGGCCCGATAGCGAAACGTACCCAGTTGTGAGAGCAGCGTGTCAAACGGCGGCGCGTTCTCCAGGTGCCGCTCGAACACGGCGCGCTCGAAGTATTGCACGGTGTAGGGCTGTCCGTTCAGATCGCTGGCTTCGCGCAGCTCCTCGGAGATAGGATAGCCTTGCTGGGCCAGCCCGCCATGCCCCTGCCAGTATGTCCAGAACGATCCGCGCACCGTATGCCCCGTTTGTGGGAACTGGTGCGCGTCGGCTTGCGCTTGGCTCACGCCGGGCAGCCCCAGCAGCACAATTAGGATCAGAATGCGGGGGCCACACACGCGGAGAAATGGTTTAGACATAGGTAGGGTTCCTCAGTAAGCGTGGGCAAGGGTACACGGCGATAGGACAACGTGGTGAATTATGCCATAGCGCGTCGGTCAGGAACATAGCCCAATCGTCCTAAATGGGCTATTACGTTATCGGGCCGTCAGCGCCACCCCGTACATCCCGAACGACAGCAGGCGCGGGTCGCGTGGGTCGCCGGTGGGCCGGGGCGGTTCGGAGCTGCTGAAGCGGATGCGGTGGTTGCCCGGCGGCACGGTCAGTTGCACACGGAACGGTTGTGCGCCGGCCTCTGGCGTGAGCGCGACGGTCGCCACCTCGCCGGCATCCAGGCTAATGTGCAGGCTGCGCGCCGGCCCAAAGGGATAGGCGGTGAAGGTTAGCGTGGCCGGTTGTGGCGCTTGCGTCAAGTTCATGGTGAACAGATCCGCCGGTTCGCCGCTAGTTGGGTCGGCCCAACGGTACGGTTGCCCGGTAGGGCCACGCGCCGCAGCAAACCAGCCGTCGCCCACGTCCAGCGTCAGCGGGTTGGTCACCGGCGGGCCATCGGGCACACGGTAGACACGCATCAGGCGGTCCTCATACGACGGTTGCACGTCCGGCCCCAACACCTGACCGATCACCCGCGCAAACTCTGCCGCATTCCACTCCGCATCCAGGGCTTCCTGCCAGACGACGATATAGCGAACGTGATAATAGTTGAGGATGGCCCGCCCTTGTGTGACGTAGTCGGTGCGCTGCAAAAAGTCGCGCGCCGGGTAAGAATAGGCCAACTGATCGGGCGCAAAGCCGAGCAGCAAGAAGTGGTGGAATAGGCTCGCTGTTTGCATGAAGTTGTTGGGATTTGATAGCTTGTGGTCGCGTGCCCAGCGCCCGCCGAAGATCGGCTTGCCGGTCAGCGTCTGGTAGAGCATATAATGGTTCTCGCCCCGCCCCTTGTCGGTAAAAGCGGGCAATTGCAGAATCGCATACGGCTCCGGGTCACGCGCCACTTGCTCATAAAACGGCGGCCAGTCCGGTGCATCCACCTTCGCCTCCCCGGCCGCCACGACAAACGGGGTGAGGCTGACCAGCAGGACGAGGACGTAGAGCGGAATGCGGAATGCGGAATGCGGAATGCGGAATGACGACGGAGTTCTGCGTTCTGCGTTCTGCGTTCTAAGTTGCCGACTGCCGACTGCCCACGGCCCACCGCCCACGGCCCACCGCCCACCGCCCACGGCCCACCGCCCACGGCCCACGGCAGTCAGACCCAGCGCCGCCAGATGGGCCACGCCGAGCAGGGCGATGGTGCTGTAGCGACCGGGATCGCGGCCAATGTTGAAGACGGGCAAGTTTTGCAGCAGGGCGTAGGGCAGCGGGAAGCCGGTGGCATGGCCGGCAAAGGTCAGGCTAGGGCCGAGGGCCAGCAGGTAAAAGAGGCCCACGGCCAGCGCCCAGAACCCGGCACGCGAGCGCCACGCGCCACGGGCGGTGAACACACCGCCCAGCGCCAGCGCCAGCACCAGGTAGCCAGGATTGCCCAGGCCCGGCCCCAGCAGGTCGCCCAGATCCAGCGCACGGGTGCTGCTCTGGTAGCCGACCGCCAGCCAGGGCGACCCGGCGGCCTCGGCCAACATCGGTAGCAGCAAAGGTGGGCCGACCAGCAGGGCATACGCGCCGCCGATGGTTGCCAACCGGCCAAAGATGCGCCGGAGTGTTAGCCCATTACGTTGCGTGAGCGCCAGATAGGCAAATAGTAGCAGCGTGGTGAACACGGCGTAGATCACATACTGCCAATCGGTCAGCGACATGATCAGGAGCGCGCCGACCGCGCCCGCCGCGTACCACGGCCAGTGCGCGCGGCGCGGTGGCCCCGATCCCGGATCAGAAGCCGGCAGTAGATCAGCTAGGGCGCGGAACAGCAGGAAGAGATAGAGCGGCAGCCATTCGACCGACAACTTTTCCGCTTGCCCCAACGTGTAGAAGGCCAGCACATTGCGGCTGGCATAGGTGAACAGTGCCGCTCCGACAAATGCCACCCTCGCATCACCCAGCCAATCGCGGATCAGCAAGAAGGTGAAGCCGGTGGTCAGGGTCAGCGCGGTGAGAAAGAGCAGATTGGTGGTGGGGATGAAGCCGAATAGCAGGTTGAACGGCAGGGTGAGCAAGCCGTTGGCGGGGTTGAGCGTGTGGAAGCGCAAGCTGATGCCTGTGGGATAGTAGAGGTAGTCGGTGTAGAACAGGCCCATCGCGTGCAGGTCGGGCGGCGGCAGAGCGAACGGCTGGAGGCGGGCGGGGTCGATCAGCGCCGTCTTGACCCACCAATTGTTCCACAGGTTCTCGTAACCGTCAAGGTCGCCGCCCACCACGCCGCCGGTCAGGTGCAGCAGCGCCACCCGCCCATACAGCGCCGCCAGCAGCACCGCCCCCACCCAGGCCCACAGCACCGGCTGCCGCAACGCCCGCCCCACGCGGTTCACAGATAGCGCAGCAACAGCTTGATGCCCGGCAGCCGCATCCCGGCGAAGCGTTGCTTGTCTTCGTCCAGCAACCCACCCAGGCGGTGGAAAGCCAGCCAGAACAAGCCCGCCGCCCCCAGCACCAGCAACCCATCGGCCAATGCCCGCCCGAACCAAGGCAGGCTGAGAAGCGGCACCGGATCGGCGGGCACCAGCAAAGTCAGTGGGCCAATGATCGCGACAAAGGGCAGCGTCGCCAGCAGCACGCGGCCCAGGAAGGCCAACGGGAAGCGGATGCCCAAGCGCCGCAGCCCAAAGGCCAGCGCCACCAAGCGCGAACTCAGCGCCGCCACCGCCACCGCCACCGCCACGCCCACCACACCAAACGGCGGTTCTAACAGGATCAGCAAGGGAATACTCAGCAGGGTGAAGGCACGGGCGACCAACACTGCCTGGTAATCCTCATAGACCATCAACACATTGAGCGCCACACTGACCATGCTCTCGCCAAACAGCCCGAAGGTCAGGATCGCACAGGCGGCGGTCGCTTCGCCCAAGCGCGTCGGGTTTAACACGTCACCCGGATCGGCCTTCAAATAGAGCAGGGCGAGCAGGTTATGCACCATCAGCATCAGCCCCGCCCCAGCGGGCAGCAACACCAGGATCAGGAAGCGGGTCAGGCTGGCATAGGCCGTCTGCAAGCCCTCGATGCGCCCCTCAGCATAGAGGCGTGAAAACAGCGGCGTTTGCACCCCCGTCAGGGGCACCACGAGGTTCTGCAACAATTGGCGCACAAACTTGAAGGCCATGGCGATTAAGGTCACTTCAATGGTCTTCTGCATCTCATTAGTGATCAGGAAGCCCAGCGCCAACACGACAAACGGCGACTCGTAGAAGGCAGCAGACAGGTTCATGACATACATCATCGCCGAATAGGCCGTGAAGCGTTGCCATACTGGGCGGTTGGAAGGCCGGAGTGGCCCCGCAGCTTGGCGGCGCGGTGGGTGTTGCCGCAGACCGGCGTGTTCCTCGGCCAACGCCCGAAACATCAGGCGCACCGACAGGATCACCGAAACCGCCGTGCCGATCAGCAAGGCCACCAGCGCGCCGAATACGCCGAAGCGCACGACCAGCAAGACCTGCAAGCCCGGTATCAGCAGCGCGTTCAAGATGTCCAGGGCGCTGGTCATCTTTTGCCGGAAGTAGGCATACAGCACCTGGACCGATACATCCGAGGCCGCGCCCAGCACCAACATCACCGCTATGAGAGTCAGTAGCAGCGAACTGGCATCCACGCCCCGTGGCGCATCAGGGGTCAACCGTGCCTGAGCAGTGCTAAAGTCCAACAAAGCGGTGAAAAAGCGAGGGAACAACACCAACGCCGCCACAAATGGCACCATGGTCAGGATTTTTGCCGCCACCACGCGCCCCAGCAGGCGGTTCAGTCCCGCCCGTCCGCCGGTCATCTCGAACTCTGGGATGAAGCGCGGCAAGGCACGTTCCAGGCCCAGGTCGGTGATTTTGCCCAGGATATCGAGCAACGAAGTCAGCACCACCAAGACCCAGAACCCGTCGAGGTGCAGACCCCGCACTAGGACCAGCGAGGCGAACAATTTGGCGAATAGCTTCAACGGCAACAGGGCCGCGTTCCAAAACGCCGCCCCGGTCGCCCGCTCCACCAGCGTTCCCGGCGGTTTGCCCGCCCCTGCTGCTGCTTGTTTCGCCACGTTGCTCCCCTAGGTATCAGGTATCCGGTGTTAGGTGTTAGGTGTTAGGTGTCCAGCGTCCGTCGTTAATTCAGAACTCAACACTCAACACTCAACACTCAACACTCCGCCGCCGGCGGCGGCGCTTGGCCTGCTTCTTCGTCTATGCGCGAAGGCACCAGGGCTTCTGCGTCGTGCGGGGTATAGCCCCGGCCCAGGCGGTTGTAGAGGTAAACGAATAGATCGCGGCTGATGGCCGTCACGGGCACAGCCATGATCACGCCGAGCAGGCCACCCACCTCGCCGCCCATGATCAAGGCCAGGATGATGATGGCCGGGTGCAGCTTTACGCTGTCGCCCTGAATCTTGGGCACCAGCAGATTGTTCTCGGCCAATTGTACCACGATATACACCGCCAGGATCTTAAGAAACAGCCCTATATCGCCGGTGAACGCGGCAATAATCAGGCCGGGAATCGCGCCGATGATTGGCCCCAGCACCGGGATCAGTTCGGTGAAGCCGTTGATCACCCCGAATAGCAACCAGTAAGGCGCGCCGACCAGCAACAAGCCCACGGTTGTCGCCGCGCCCACCACCAGCCCCAGCAATAGCTGGCCGCGAATATAGTCATTTAGCACATCGCTGGCGATCCGCAAGATGCGCTGCACGTCTATGCGGATGCTGTGTGGAATCAGCTCATAAAAAGAGCGCACGCCTGCGTCTTTGTCTTTCAGCACATAGAACAGCCAGAACGGGATCACAAACAAACCGACCACAAAACTCACTGCCCCGGTCACAGCGCGCAAGGTGCCCAGCAGCGCGGTTTGCACGATGCTCGCCACATTGTCACCGGAGTTTTGCAGCGCGCTCTCGATGGAGGCACGCACCTGCGGCGGTAAATCAAGTGAGGCATACCAAGTTTGCACGTCGCGGGTGTAGCCCTGCACCTGCGCGCCATATTGCGGATAACTCCGCACCAGATCGCGGATCTGATCGGCCACACCGGGAATCACCAGGAAGCCCAGCCCGATCAACGAACCGAAAAACAGCCCATAGACCAGCAGGATCGCCAGTATGCGCGGCACGCGGCGGCTCAAGCGATCCACCAGCGGCCCCAGCAGATAGCCCAGCGCCAGGGCAAAGATAAACGGCCCCAGCGCCCCGCGCGCCACCCCCAGCAGCCCCAGCAGCGCCACCACCGCCAGCGTACTCAGCACAATGCGGTTCCGCCGCAGCGGATCAGTGCGCCCAATCATCAGTGTAACTCTCAGTCTTCAGGTATCAGGTGTCAGGTATTAGGTGCCCGTCATTAGTTCCGCATTCCGCATTCCGCATTCCGCATTACGGTGCGGCCAACGTGGCGCGATCCACCGCCACGCCGAGCGCCCGCTTATCGCCGCTTACGCCGACGGTGTCGGGGGTCCAGGTGGGCGCGCTGATCCGCAGCAGCAGGTAGTCGGGGCCGGCCGGATCGGTGGAGGCATTAGGCGGCACGGCGAACTGCACGTCGGTGAAGTCCGCACCGGGCGCTAAGATCACAGGTGTAACGGCACTGCCCGCCGCTTGTCCTAATGGGCGCAACGGCACGGTGCCCGCGAACACTGTCACCTGGGCCGGCGCAGCGAGAGTCGTCAAGCCGTTGGGCTGCCGGATCGCGGCGGCTTGCTGGGCGGCCGTCGGTTTGGTCGGTAGCAAAATGGCGCGCTCCTTCGGCCCCGCGCTCAGGCGCAGAGTCAGCGTCGCCCCCGTCTGGCGCGCGCCGGCGGGCCAGGGCAGGCGTAACAGCGCGGCGGAGCCGGTCCAGCGCCATTGTGCCGTATCGGGATCGGTCGGCAGGGTGCGCTCCTTGCCCGCCCATCCGGCCACCAGCTTATATTAATCGTCGCCCCCAATGTCGAGG
>JALYUO010000806.1 GCA_030853735.1 Chloroflexota bacterium | reverse complement strand
CAACCTGACTGAGCGCCATGTGCTGATCATGACCCCGACCAAACTGCAAAATGTGGAGCAAGCCGCCGGCAACCTGGAACACGTCCACACCATGCGGACGCACTTCCTCAGCTTGGTGGATATGCTCAAAGCGGAGATCCTGATCCTGGACCGCGCCAGCCTGGATGTGATCGAAAGCATCCTCGGCCAGACCGGGGGGCGCAATTCCCGCCCGATCAGCCCGCTGGAGACCGATGATGCCGCGGACGCGGCTCCGCGCCAGATGCGCTCCCCGCTGGAAACCAGTACCGACATCGTGCCGGCGACTCCCACGGCGATCCAGGCGGCGGACACCTTCGCGCCGACCGGTCTGGGCGCGGCGCAATCCGACGCAGTAACCACCCACTTGGGCGCAGCACCGACCTCCGACACGATAGCCGCCGACGCGACGGAAACGGCCTTTGCGCCGACCGACTTGGGCGTGGTAGAAGCAGAAGCGCCGGCGACCGACTTCACCGCGACCGACGCGGGCGTGGTGGAAGCAGAAGCGCCGGCGACCGACTTCACCGCGACCGACGCGGGCGTGGCCGAAGCGGGCGCAATGGCAACCGAGTCGCCGGAGACGGCGGCGGACGCGGATCTGGCCGACGCACCGACCTCCAGTTCGGCGACGGTTCACTCGTCGCTGACCAGCCAGCCCGCCACGGGTGATGAGGAGAACAGCTAATGGCTCAGATTGACAGCACCCTCTGGGATGTCATCCGTCGCCCGGTGATGACCGAGAAAAACTCGCTGATGATGGAGCAGGGCAAGTACACCTTCGAGGTGGCTCCCAAAGCGACCAAAGCGCAGATCAAGCGGGCGGTCGAGATGGCTTTCGCCACCGATAACATTACCGTGCGGGCGGTGAACATCATCAATGTTCACGCCAAGCGTCGCTCCTTCAGCCACAAGCGCAAGCGCATCAGTGACTGGGGACCGCACTGGAAAAAGGCGATTGTGACCGTCGGCAGCGGTCAGCGCATCCAAATCTTTGAGGTGGTCTAACGATGGCGATCAAAAAGTACAACCCAACCTCACCCGCCCGCCGCTTGATGAGCGTGGCGAGCTTTGATGAGATCACGGCCACCAAGCCGGAAAAGTCGCTGATCCAGATTCGGAAAAATCATGCCGGGCGTAACAACCAGGGCAAGATCACTATCCGGCATCGCGGCGGCGGCCACAAGCGGTTCTACCGCATCATTGACTTTAAGCGCAACAAGCTGGGCATCCCCGGCAAAGTCGCGACCATCGAGTATGATCCCAATCGCTCGGCGCGCATCGCCCTGGTCCATTACGCCGACGGCGAAAAGCGGTACATCCTGGCTCCGTTGGGCCTCAAGGTGGGCGATAATATCATGGCGGGCAGCGGCGCGGAAGTGCGCGTCGGCAACACGTTGCCCATTCGCTCCATCCCGTTGGGCACCCAGATCCACAACATTGAGCTATACGCTGGGCGCGGCGGGCAGTTGGTTCGCAGCGCGGGCGAGTCGGCGCAGTTGATGGCCCGTGATGAGACCTACTCGCAGATTCGTATGCCGTCGGGCGAAGTGCGCCGCATTCATATTGACTGCATGGCGACCATCGGCCAGGTCGGGAATATTGATCACGAGAACATCCGCCTGGGCAAGGCGGGCCGCAGCCGCTGGCTCGGTATTCGCCCCACGGTGCGCGGGTCGGTGATGAACCCGCGTGACCATCCCCATGGTGGCGGCGAAGGCCGCACGCCGCGTGGTGGGCAGCCGCAGACCAAGTGGGGCAAGCCCGCGCATGGTCGCACCCGCAACAACCCCCGCACCGATAACATGATCGTGCGGAAGCGCTTCGCCAAGTAGCCCAGCCGGAGGGGAGAGAACATGAGTCGATCCACGAAAAAAGGGCCGTTTGTCGAAGAACGGCTAATGAACCGCATCAACGTCATGAACAGCACGGGCACCAAGCGCGTCATCCGTACTTGGTCCCGCGACTCGACGGTCTTCCCGCAGATGGTGGGGCACACCATTGGCGTGCATGACGGCCGCCGCCATGTGCCGATCTATATCACCGAGAACATGGTCGGTCACAAACTGGGCGAGTTCGCGCTGACCCGCTTCTTCAAGGGCCACATTAAAGGCTCTGAGCGGATGCACCGCACCAAGTAGCAGGCACAGTCAAGGGGCACGCGAGTGTGCCCTGGTGGGAGAGAAAACGATGGAAGTACGCGCAACCGCGAAGTTCATCCGCTCGTCGCCCCGCAAGGTGCGGCTGCTGCTGGATGTGGTGCGGGGCAAGTCAGTGACCGAGGCTGTGGCCGTGTTGCGGTTTATGCCGCAAGCCGCCGCACGCGACGTGTTGAGCGTCGTAAAGTCGGCGGCCGCCAACGCCGAGAACAATTTCCAGATGGCCCCCGATGATCTGTTCATCACCAGCATCTATGCCAACGAAGGCCCGACCTTCAAGCGGTTCCGGGCCAAGGCGCGCGGCCAGGGCACCCGTATCCTGAAGCGCACCAGCCATATCACGGTTGTGGTAGATGAGCGGGAGGGTCTCTAACTTGGGACGTAAAGTACACCCGATTGGCTTCCGGCTCGGCATCATCAAAGACTGGCAATCGCGCTGGTTCGCCGAGCGGAACTACACGGAGCAATTGCACGAAGACATCAAGCTGCGCGCCATGATCGGCAAGCGGCTGGCAAACGCGAGCATTTCGCGCGTAGACCTGGAGCGGTCCGCCGCCAACCAGATCGAAATCACCCTCTCGACCGCCAAGCCGGGCATCGTCATCGGCAAGGGCGGCCAAGCGGTCGAAGTGCTGCGTAAAGACTTTGAGACCGTCACCGGCAAAAAGGTCAAGCTGAACATCAACGAGATCAAGCAGCCGGAGATTGACGCTTACTTGGTGGCCGAAAGCATCGCCGACCAGATCACCCGCCGTGTGTCGTACAAGCGGGCGATGAAGCAGGCGATCATGCGCGCCACGCGCCTCGGCGCGAAGGGCGTGCGTATCCGCCTTAGTGGGCGCTTGGGCGGGGCCGAAATGGCCCGTGTCGTCGGCGAGCGCGAGGGCCGCGTGCCCTTGCACACGATCCGCGCCGACATTGACTACGGTCAGGTTCACGCGCACACGACCTACGGCCGCGTGGGGGTGAAGGTCTGGATCTATAAAGGCGATGTCATCGGTCCGCGCCCCGGCGATGTGCTTGACACGAACCGCGACACGCGCCCGCCGCGCGAAGGGCGACCGTTCGACGGACCTCCTGCCGGTGGTCGTGGTGGAGACCGTGGTCCGCGTCCGCAAGGCCAGGGCGCACCTGCCGGTGGTCGTGGTGGAGACCGTGGTCCACGTCCGCAGGGCCATGGCGCGCCTGCCGGTCGGTTGCCGACGCTGTCCGCGCCGCCGGAGCGCACGCTGCCGGCCAACATTCGGGCCAATGTGCCGACCAGCACAGCGGCTTCGCAAGCGGCAGAGCTAGAGAGCAATGCACCGGCTCCGACGCAGGCGGACACGAACGTGCAGACATCTGCCCTAGCGCAAGATTCGTCTATGTCCAATCAGACGACACCGGACATGACCACGCAGGGCACTGCTCCGGCGCAAGAGTCGTCCATGCCGGCGGAAACCGCAATGGACAGCGACGCGACGCAAGCCCCCGCTCCGGCGCAGGCCGAGCTAGAGAACAACGCGCCCGCCCCGACGCAAGAAGCGCCTACACCGGCTGCGGAAGCAGTGGGCGCAGACCCTGGTACGGCGGCGCTGGCGGCGGACGAAGCGGCCACGCGGGCGGATGCAGTCACTGCCGACACAACCCCGCCTGCGGGCACCAACGATACCCCCGCCGAAGCGGGTACACCGAGCGCCGACGATGCGGCTGCCCGGTCGGGTGAGGAGAGCTAACTGTATGTTGATGCCGAAACGGATGAAGCACCGCAAGGTGCATCGCGGCACGACCGGCAAAGGTGTGGCCCAGCGCGGCAACACCGTGGCCTTTGGGGAGTTCGGTCTCCAAGCACTCGAAGCGGCCTGGATCGACAGCCGCCAAATCGAGTCGGCCCGCCGCACCATCACCCACTATATCAAGCGCGGCGGCAAGGTCTGGATTCGCATCTTCCCAGATAAGTCCATGACCCAACGCCCCGCCGAGACCCGTATGGGGTCCGGCAAAGGGTCGCCGGATCACTGGGTCGCCGTGGTCAAACCTGGGCGGGTGCTGTTTGAATTGGGTGGCGTGCGCGAAGACATCGCGGCGGAGGCCATGCGCCTGGCCGGCCACAAGCTACCGATCAAGACTCGCTTCGTGAAACGCATCACCGAAGGCGCGATCACGCACGTCGAGGCTGAAGAGGGCGCGGAGGGTGACCATGCGAGCGAATGAGATCCGCGAAATGAACGAGGCGCAAATCGCGCAGCATCTGGTGGACTACAAGCAGGAGATGTTTAACCTGCGCTTCAGTGTGGCGACGCGCAAGCTGAAAAATCACGCCCGCTTCCAGGTGGTGCGCCGCGACGTGGCCCGGATGCTGACGATTTTGCGCGAGCGCGAGATCGAGGCGCTGTACGCCGCCGAGATCGCGGAGCTACAGGCTCTGGTGAATGCCGGCGCGTAGAGCGTAAAACGTAAAACGTGAGAAACGTGAGGGATTAGGTGTTCTTGTCCTGATTATGGTACAATAGCCTGTTGCCTTTACGAATTACGGATTACGGATTACGCAATACGTTTTACGTTTTACGTTTTACGCTTTACAAAGCAGGAGAGCGAATGGATAACATAGACACGTCGAGTGCCGGCAGCGATCTGCTGGAGACGGCGGCGGCTCCCGAAGCGGCGGTGGCGATGCCGGCGGCCCCGGCTCCCGGCGGCAGCGCCGGCGGGCGGCAGGCGGTCGAAACCGACCACAGCGTTTGGGTGCCCGAACACGGCAAGTCCCGGATGCGGACCGGCCGCATCGTGAGCAACAAAATGGAAAAAACGGTCGTGGTCGCGGTGGATCGCTTAGTGCGCCACCGGCTGTATAAAAAGATCATGCGCCGCACCAACAAGTTCGTCGCGCATGACGAACTGCTGTGCAAGCAGGGTGACATCGTGCGGATTTTGGAGACGCGCCCCATCAGCAAAACCAAACGCTGGCGAGTCGTCGAGATCCTGACGCGCGCCCCGCAAATCTAAGAGGAGACACTCGCCGTGATTCAGGTACAAACGCGGCTCCGCGTGGCCGATAACACCGGTGCGAAAGAGTTGATGTGCATCCGCGTCATGGGTGGCTCCAGTCGCCACTATGCCGGCGTGGGCGACATCATCATCGCCGCCGTGAAACAAGCCGCGCCGGGTGGGGCGGTCAAAAAGGGCGAAGTGGTACGCGCCGTGGTGGTGCGGACCTCCAAAGAATACGGTCGCGCAGACGGCTCACATATCCGCTTCGACGACAACGCAGCGGTCATTCTCAAGCAAGGCGTGAACGATCCGCGCGGCACGCGCATCTTCGGCCCGGTGGCCCGCGAACTGCGCGAGCGCCAGTTTATGAAGATCGTGTCGCTGGCCCCGGAAGTCCTGTAAAGGGCTTCCCCAGTAGACCAGAGGACAAGGCAAAGATGAAAGTACATAAAGGCGATTTGGTCCAGGCCGTCAACGGCAAACACGCCAGCGCCCACAAGCGCGGGCGCGTGCGCGAAGTTTTTATCGAGAAAAATCGTATCGTCGTGGAAGGCATGAACCTGCGGATCAAGCACACCCGCGGTCAGCGCGGCGTGCGCCAAGCCGGCATCATCGAGATCGAGGGCACGATGGACGCATCCAACGTGATGGTCGTCTGCCCCAAGTGTGACAAAGCGGTGCGCGTCGGTCATACGTTCCTGCCCGACGGTAGCAAAGTGCGCCAGTGCCGCAACTGCCAGGAACTGCTGGACGACCCCGATAAGCGGTGGCCGGGTCAAACGTCGGAGCCAGGGCGCTGACAAGCAACTCGCCCCGGCCTGAGTTAGTCGCTGTGCCCCTCTGGACGCAGCCTACACGGGACGAGAGCTAAGTAGCGCCAATAGACACTCCGCTATCAGAGCTGTGCCGGCCTCGCCGGTCAGGAGAAAGAGGACAACTGTGGCAGAATACGTTGCCCGCCAGCGCGAGAAATATCATAACGAAGTGGTGCCCGCGCTGATGAAAGAGTTTGGTTATACCAATCCGATGCAGGTGCCGCGCATCAGCAAAATCGTGCTCAATATCGGGATGGGCGAAGCCATTGCCAATGCCAAGGCGATGGACAACGCCGTGAACGATGTGACCACGATTGTCGGCCAAAAGCCGATGGTCACGCGGGCCAAAAAGTCTATCGCCGCCTTCAAGGTGCGCGAGGGGATGCCTATCGGCGTGATGGTCACGCTCCGCAGTGAGCGGATGTACGACCTGATCGACCGCCTGTTCAACATCGCCTTGCCGCGCGTGCGCGACTTCAACGGGGTCAGCGCCAAAGCGTTCGACGGCCACGGCAACTATACGCTGGGCCTGCGCGAACAACTCATCTTCCCAGAGATGGAGTACGACAAGATTGATAAAATCCGTGGCATGGAACTGGTCTTCGTGACCACCGCGAAGACGGACCAGGAAGCCCGGCGGCTACTCGAACTAATGGGTATGCCGTTCCGCAAGGCGTAAGAAAGGACTAGAAGCCCGATGGCAAAAACGTCCCTGATTGTCAAAGCGGCGCGCCCGCCCAAGTTCAAGGTCCGTGGCTACCACCGCTGCAAAATCTGCGGTCGCCCACGCGCCTATATGCGAAAGTTTGGCCTGTGCCGGATTTGCTTCCGCGAATTGGCCTTGCAGGGCAAACTGCCCGGTGTGGTGAAGTCGAGTTGGTAAGAGGAGAAGCAGCAGTCCATGAATGTCACTGATCCCATCGCCGATATGCTGACTCGTATCCGCAACGGCGGCATGGCCCGGCACCAAAGCGTGCTAGTGCCGAACTCCAAGATGAAGCTCTCAATTGCGCGCATCTTGAAGGACGAAGGCTATATCAAAGATTTCGATTTTCCCAGCGACGAAACCCGCAGCTTTCGCGTCTGGCTCAAATATGGGCTGGACAAGCAGCCGGTGATGACCGGCCTCAAGCGCGTCAGCAAGCCGGGGCTGCGGGTCTATAGCGGGCGGGCGGAGATCCCTGTGGTGTTGGGCGGCCTCGGCGTGTGCATCTTGTCCACGTCGCAGGGTGTCCTGTCCGGCCACGAAGCCTGGAAACGTCGCCTCGGCGGCGAAGTGCTGTGCTACATCTGGTAGCCGCAGGAGGAACCCTCTAATGTCGCGTATTGGACGTTTGCCGATTGCCGTGCCGAAAGGCGTGGACGTGCGGCTGGACGAAGGCAACGCGGTGACGGTCAAGGGGCCGAAAGGCACCCTGAGCCGCACCTTCCACCCGGATATGCAACTGGCGCAAGAAGACGGCATTCTGACCGTCAAGCGCACCAGCGACGACGGCTTCCACCGCTCGTTGCATGGCCTAACCCGCAGCCTGCTCAACAACATGGTGCAGGGTGTGACCACCGGCTTCACGCGCACGCTGGAAATCAGCGGCGTGGGCTATCGCGTGACCAAAGACGGCAGCGATATTGTCATGGCGCTCGGCTTTTCGCATCCGGTGCGGATTAGCCCGCCGCCGGGCGTGACTTTCACGCCGGAAGGCACCAACCGCCTCCATGTCACCGGCATTGACAAGCAACTCGTCGGCGAAGAGGCGGCCAAAATCCGCCGCATCCGCAAGCCGGAGCCGTATAAGGGCAAAGGCATTGCGTTCGCCGGTGAAGTGATCCGCCGCAAGGCCGGCAAGACCGGCAAGACCGGCAAGGGTAAGAAGTAGGAGCAGGCCATGAAAATTGTACCGCATACTCTGACTAACCGGGCCAAGCGGCACCGGCGCGTGCGGGCGAAGGCCATCGGCACGGCGGCCCGCCCGCGGCTCAACGTGTTCCGCAGCCTCAACCATATCTATGCCCAGGTGATTGACGACTCGACCGGCCACACGTTGGCCGCCGCCGGCACCCTGGACAAACCGCTCAAAGGCCATACCGCCAGCAAAGTGGACGATGCCAAAGCCGTCGGCCAAGCCGTCGCCGAGCGGGCGCTGGAAGCCGGTATCAAGCAGGTCGTGTTCGACCGGGGCGGCTATCAGTACCACGGTCGCGTCAAAGCGTTAGCCGAAGCCGCCCGCGCAGCCGGTCTGGACTTCTAAAGGAGACCTTATGTCCCCGCGAATTGATGTAGCCCGCATGGAGCTGGAAGAGCGTGTGGTTCAGGTGAACCGCGTCTCGAAGGTGGTCAAAGGTGGCCGCCGCTTCAGCTTCAGCTCGGTGGTAGTGGTCGGCGACGGCCACGGCCTCGTCGGTGTCGGCACCGGCAAGGCCGGTGAGGTGCCGGAGGCGATCCGCAAGGGCGCTGAAGATGCCAAGAAAAACATTGTGCGCGTGCCGTTGATCGGCTCGACCATCCCGCATGAAATTACCGTAGACTTCGGTGCGTCGCGGGTGCTGTTGAAGCCCGCCGCGCCGGGTACAGGCGTGATCGCCGGGGGCGGCGTGCGCGCGGTGCTGGAATCCGCCGGCATCAAAGACGTGCTGACCAAGTCGCTCGGCAACAACAACCCGATTAATTCTTCGCGGGCGACGTTGCTGGCCCTCAGCCGCTTGCGCTCGCCCGAAGAAGAAGCGCAACGGCGCGGCTTCACCCCGGCGCAGATGGCAAAGCGCCAGATCCTGCGCGCCGTGCGGCTGGCGATGCTGGCCGGCCCGGCTCCGGTCACGCGCTCCGAATCGTCCGACTCACGCGGCGGGCGCGGCGGTCCCGGTGGGGATCGCGGACGCGGTGGCCCCGGTCAAGGCGGCCCAGGTGGGCGCGGCGGCCAGGGC
>JALYUO010000800.1 GCA_030853735.1 Chloroflexota bacterium | reverse complement strand
CCTCCCTTCCTAGGGGAGGGGCTGGGGGTGAGGTCGTCTCGCTCCCCCTCCCTTCGTAGGGGAGGGGGGTGGGGGGTGAGGTCGGCGTGCCCTCCCAGCCGGAACAGCGTCTCTACGGCGGGCAGGGCCAGAAACAGCGCGTCTTGTTCGCGCACCAGCATCATCAGCCCCGCACAGAGGCCCAGCCCCGCCCACTCGCGCGGGCGGCGACCTGCCGGGCGGCGCGTGGTCCACCAGACGGTGGTGAACAGAGCCACGGTGAACAGCGAAACGGCGTGCGACCAGGGCGGCGCGATCACCATATAGAAGAAAGCCGAAGTGCCCAGCCAGACCGCCACCACCGCCCCGACCGCGATCAAGGGGTCGAACAGGCGGCGCAGCAAGCGATAGCCCAGCAGCAGGCCCAGCCAGCCATAGAGGTACGAGGCGTAGCAGACGGCGGCAATATACGGCGGGCTGTAGCCGTCGGCGGCCACCCGCGCGCCCAGCGCCCGCGCCAGCAGTACACCAACGTGGGCCAGCGCAAAAGCCGGTGCCCAGAGCAGCGCAGTGCCGACCGGCGCTTCGTTGATCGGCAGCCCCGTGGTCGGATTCGCTTTGAGCAGGGTACGACGTTGTTGGCACTGGGCACTGGGGGGGTCGCGTGGATTCTTAGGGCACGCATCGTCAATCCAGTGGCCGTAGTCGTTGGTGAAATCGAGATCGCGGTCGAACGCCAGAGAGTGGAGGTAGGCGAAATACTTGATCTCGTCCGAGGCATAGATGCGGGTCGTGACCAGGGGCAGGCCGCCGAGCAACAGCAGCAGCAACAGCAGCAGTCCGCGATCCCGGCGCAGGGAGACGACAAAACGGGTCATTCGGAACGCGGCGCGGCCTCGTATAGCGAGCGCATCAAATGGACGCGCGGCGGCACCGATTGGTCGAGGAAGCGCCACATGATTTTCATGGCCGTCTGCCCGCGCGTGAACTTTTCGCTATTGACCACATCAAACTCTTCCAGCACATCGGGGTCACTGGTTTCAGTATGCAACTGGATGCTGTAGGTTGGGTCGCCCTCGATCATATACACGCCCACCAGCCGCTCATTAACCCCGCAGGCCGCCGCCAGCAGCGCGCCGCCTTGCCCGGCCAGCCATTCCTTGAAATCTTTGATCGTGCCGGGCCGGTGCTTATAGCTAATAAGAATGCTGATACGTGCCATAGTGCCGCCTCCTCTGCTGCCTGCGGTCAATGCGCCGGGTCAGCCGATTATACGCCGCCGCCGCCGGGCCTGTCAACTGCGGCGGCGGATCTAACCCCCCTTCCCTACAGAGGAAGGGGGTGTTTACGCAGAGATGGCTTCTATAAGTAGGGATCAGCGCATCGTCCGTCGAACTCTCCCTTCCTCTGTAGGGAAGGGGGTTGGGGGGTTAGGTCCGCCGCAGAACCGTCCCGCCGGCCAATCGTTATAGAGAAAAGCCGGCCTACCCGTAACCGGCGGCGGCGGGCGGCAATGTATAATAATGCCCTGTTAGGGCAACCGATTATGCCGCCGCCAGTCGCCGGGCGGCATGACCCACAGGCGCTGGGGGGTTGGACCCAGCAATGCTCAGAGAAGGAGACTGTATCATGCACCAAAAACGTACATGGGGAATCATCGGGATCGCGTTGCTGTTTATCTGCGCGATGGCCGTGTTGATCGGCACGGGCAGCGTGGCGGCCAAAGACCCACCCGGCAAACCGCTACCCCCCGCCCAGCCGCGCACGCCGCTGACCCAGCAGCGCATCGCCGGCTTTCCACTGACCATCACCGTGCAGGACGACACGCGCATGGAGATTGACTACCGAGATGATGGCAGCTATCAGTTCTATGGTCACAACGCCGAAGGCGCTTATCTATGGGTCAATATCGGCGGCGAGACCAAAGTGTTCGGTCCCGACACCGTGCCGGCCGGCCGCAGCACCAACACCTACACCGCCGTGAGCAATACCTTTAGCGGCGCGGGCACCCCCAGCAACCCCTGGCTCGTCACGACAGTCAACGACGTGCCCGGCACCCCGCTGCGGCTGACGCAACGAGTCACCTATGTTAACGGAGCCGAGTTCACCGGCCTCAGCTTCCAACTGCAACAGATCAGCGGCAGCACGCCGATCACGGCTACGCTGTTCCATGCCGCCGACTTGTTTACCAACGACAGCGACAGCGGGTTCGGCTATTATGACCCGTCTACCCACGGCATCGGTGACTATTACACGGGCACCAACGGCATTGTGCTGTATCAGGAGTTTGTACCCAATACCAACACGCCACCCAGCGCCTACATGGAAAGCAACTTCGGCAGTATCTGGGGTGCCATCGGGGACACCGGCGGTCCGGGCCCCGGCTTCGACAATAGCGTGATCAGCGACACACTGCACGACTCCGGTGCGGGCTTGCAATGGAACCTGACTATCCCGGCCGGGGGCAGTGTGACGGTGGGCGATACCGACCTGTTCAGCCCGCACGCCAGCCTGTGCGGATCGTTCAGCGATGTGGCCTACGGCAGCTTCAACTACGACTATATCTACTACCTAGCCTGCAACGGCATCGTCAGTGGCTATAGCGATACCACCTTCCGACCCGGCAGCAACACGACCCGCGGCCAGCTTGCCAAGATCGCGGCACTCTCAGCCGGCTTCACCGAGACGGTCAGCGGCCAGCTTTTCACCGATGTGCCGGCCGCCAACATTTTCTATCCCTTTGTCCAGCGGCTGGCGACCCGCGGCCTGATCAGCGGCTACACCTGCGGCAGCACGCCCAGCGAACCTTGTGACGGGCAGAGCCGCCCCTACTTCCGCCCCAGCGTGCCCGTCAGCCGCGCCCAGATCGCCAAGATCCTGGCGAACGCGAAGGGGCTGACCGGCACACCCACCGGCCAGACCTTTGCCGACGTGCCGCAGACGAATACCACTTACTGGGCGTATGTCGAGCGGCTGGCCGGCCTCGGCACGATCAGCGGCTACACTTGTGGCGGCACCAACCCCGACACCGGCGCGGCGGAGCCGTGCGACGCGCAACACCGGCCCTACTTCCGGCTCAACAGCAACGCCACGCGCGGCCAGATCGCCAAGATCGACAAGCTAACCTTCTTCCCCGCCCTGCGCCAACGCTAACGGCGCGGCGGACCAACAGCGAGGGGGCACACCAGCCGGTGTGCCCCCTTGCTATTCCTAAACTGCGCGGTTCCCTTACGCCTGGGTCAGTGCCTGGAAGGCCGGATCATCGTGCAGCGTGGCGAAGTCTGCATCGTCGGCGGCCCATGCCCCCATCGTGGGGTTGGCGGCGAGCGCCTGGCCTAACGCAGCCAATGCCGGAGCCGCGTGGCCCGTCTTGGCGTAGAAACACGCTAGATTGTAGACCGCATAGCTATAGGGTTCCGCATCGCCAAACAGGTCGTGCAGCGTCGTGACGGCCGCTTGCTGGACCGCCAGGGCGCGCTCCGGTTGGTCGGCCTCCAGATAGAGTTGGACATAATGCTCAAGTGGGTGGCTGTAGCCGTTGCCGTAGACCAACGTCCAGAGGGGGCGACCTGCGCGCCAGGGGAAGCGATCCGGCTGGGCAAAATCGTCTTCGGCACAAGCCGTGATCGCCGCCGCCAACCGCGCGTCTACCGCCTTCGCCTCGGCCAGCACGTCGGCCCACGAACGATTCTGCCAAAGGGCAAACATCTGCGCGTTGTACTCCCCTTCGTCGGGTGCGGGGGCGGGGGTCTCACCGTGTCCGGCGGCAGTGAGCAGGCGCGCTGATTGGTCCTTCCAGACCGTCAGGTGCGCGACATGATCCTTTACGGACCAATGATCGGCGGTGCCCCTCGCAGCGCGTTCCGCCGCGCTCAGACCGGCGACGAAGGCGTGCAGATCGGCTGCGCCCCGTGCGGCCAGATCAAGTAGGCGCGGCTTCCACAAGCCCGCGTTACCACTGTCCATCGTTGCTGCTCCTCCGTTACGGCCCTACCAGCCCATTGTGCCGGGATCGCCCTTGAACGGGCCGACAATCGCATCGGTGATCCAGCCGCCGTAAAAGTCGCCCGGCTGGGCGCGTACCCGTTCGTCGTCCACGAAACAGGCATCCATGCGGCTGGGGTAGAAGGCCAGATAGCCCGCCAACGCCGCATACGCGGCATCGGGCTGCGGATAGGTCCAGACCGCCATAGGCGCGCTGCGTTCGCCCACCGTCACGGTGAGGTAGGCCGCTTGGCCTTTCCATTCGCAATAGCTCGCCCCCGGCGCGGGATGCAGATAGCTCATCTGCACATCCTGCGGCGGGATGTAGTACACCGGCGGGTGGCTGGTCTCCAACACCCGCAGCGCCCACCGCGTATCGGCCACCGTGACTCCGCCGAACTCCACGCGGATATGCGCGGCGCTCGGCTCCAGGCGTGGCGGTCGCGGATAGGCCCACACCGACTCCTGGCCGGGACCAGGCGCGATGGGAACGGGGCGCGGCATAACGTATCCTTTCGGATATGGCGTAAAACGTAAAACGTGAGTAACAATTCAGTCAAGCCAATTTATTGCTCAACACAATACCTACGCCAAATCGGGAACGTAAGACCCCGCAAACCGATGCCTGGGAGAGACCGGACTCCGTTCGTGCCTGCGAATTAAATAGCCGTCTGGCGTTTGGCCGACATAATTTAATTCGGCGCGGTACATTTGTTATCGCTACGCCCACGATTAGCGAACGGGCGTTCCACCGCCCCAATTTGGCGTAGGTATTGTGTTGAGGATAGAATAAAATGGGGAGGGCAGGTGATGGCAGGCGAGGATCTCAAGCAACGCACCAAAACCTATGCCTTGCGGGTTATACGACTAGTCGAGTCGCTGCCGAATAACCGCATAGCCGATGTTCTGGGTAAGCAGCTTCTCCGCTGTGCGACTTCTGTGGGCGCAAACTACCGGGCAGCCTGCCGGGCCAAATCTAACGCCGATTTCATCGCTAAAATGGGTATTGTGGAAGAAGAAGCTGACGAGTCGCTATACTGGATAGATTTGCTTATTGCGGGTGGCTTGGTAGAGGAAGTCCGGTTGGCAGATTTGATGAAGGAAGGCAACGAAATTGTAGCCATCACCGTTGCCTCGATCCGAACCGCCCGTAGCCACAAGGCAAAGTAGTGTTGCCTGTATGTAGCTATCTACAGCGTCCTATTCGTTCGTCTTATTCCGCATTCCGCATTCCGCATTCCGCATTAAGGAGGACCAATGCGTGTTTTAGTGATCGGCAGCGGGGCGCGGGAACACGCGCTGGTGCTGGCCCTGGCCCGCAGTGCGGGCGTGAGCCATATCTATTGCGCGCCGGGTAATCCGGGCACCACGCTGCTGGCCGAGAACCTGCCGATGAGCGCGGACAGCGAAACGGCGGTGTCGGCACTGGCGCGTTGGGCCTTTGAGCACAATATTGACCTGACGGTGGTCGGTCCCGAACTGCCGCTAACGCTGGGCGTGGTGGACCTGTTCCGCGAATTGAAGCTGCCGATTATCGGCCCGACCCAAGCGGCGGCGCAACTCGAATCGAGCAAAACCTGGGCGCGGGCGTTCATGGAGCGGCACGGCATCCCCGCGCCCAGCTATCAGGTGACGCATAGCGCCGAGGAGTTAGGCACCTATCTGGCCGGGGCGCAGTTCCCGGTGGTGCTGAAGGCCGATGGCTTGGCCGGGGGCAAAGGCACCGTGGTGGCCCACACCTTCGCGGAGGCGCGTGAGGCGTTGCTGGCGATGGAGCAGGCGGGCATCTTGAGCGAAGCGGCGGGCCGCGAGACGGTGGTTTGCGAGGAGTTTTTGGCAGGGCGCGAAGTCAGCGCGTTGGCCTTCACCGACGGCAAAGTAGTGGTGCCCTTGCCGTCAGCCTGCGACTATAAACGACGCTACGACGGCAATAGCGGCCCAATGACCGGCGGCATGGGCGGCTACAGCCCCGCGCCGTGGGTCACGGATGAGCAATGGGCCGAGATCGCGGCGACGGTGCTGTGGCCGACGGTCGCGGGCATGGCCGCCGAGGGCATCCCGTTCCAGGGCTTCCTCTACGCGGGCATCATGCTAACCGCCGGCGGACCGCGCGTGCTGGAATACAACGTGCGCCTGGGCGACCCAGAAGCGCAACTGCTGCTGCCGCGCCTCGACAGCGACCTGCTCGACATCCTGCTGGCGATGCACGAAGAGCGGCTGCATGAAGTCGCGCCGACCATCCGCTGGAGCGCCGACGCGACTTGTGGCGTAGTGCTGGCCTCCGAGGGCTATCCGGCGCAAAGCCTGACCGGGCGGCCGATCAGCGGCCTGGGCGACCTGCCGCCGGGCGTGGTGGCGTTTCATGCGGGCACACGGCTGCAATCCGCCGGTGCCCAATGGGTGAAGCCCGGCAGCGCGCCCCCCAACGCGGCTCCCGAACTCTATGACCCGCAACTGAGCGAGCGCGCCGAAATGCCCGCCACCGGCATCTTCCGCTACCTGCGCGTCAAGTCGCTGCCCGACCGCCTGACACAGGGCAGCCCCGAAGCGCGGATGGCGGCGCTGCTTGATGGTCCGCGCTTGGTCAACGCCGGGGGCCGCGTCCTCACCGTCGTCGGGCGTGCGCCCACCCTCGCCGCCGCCCGCGACCACGCCTATGCCGGGGTCGCCCGCGTCCATTTCGACGGCATGGCCTACCGGACGG